>CAIYES010000357.1 GCA_903925275.1 uncultured Bacteroidales bacterium | reverse complement strand
CGTCCGCGAAGTCCTTTCTTCAGTCCGTACCAACCGCCAACCGGATTTTTTTCTGAACGCCCCCAGGCTTCAATCGTGCCCTCTTTTGCAGGTTTTTGTTCATCAGCGCTTCCAAGTTCCATCCAGCCGCCATGTTCAATAAGCATGGCATAAAGGTCTGCCAGACATCGGTATTCGTAATGTAATACCGTTTTGCCAACTGTGCATACCAGGATTTCTTTACCCTCTTTTTCCTCCTTATGCATGGTATACTCAGATGAAAGTGGAGGCGTTTTGAGTCTCCAGGGATTTTCTTTTGTGCCAGATTCTTTTGTCATTGTTTGTTTTTAAAGTTAAAAAAGAAATCAAAAGTTGCCGGGATTATTACTGGGAAGGGTTTCCTTCTAATACAGGCCTTTTGAATACCTGACTTACCAATATTCCGAAAATTATCAGAACGAGCCAATCGATGGTTATAACAGTAACCTCAAACCGGTATTCAAGGTTATTTCCGTATATAAACGTGAGTAAAATAAAGGACCCGAAGGCAAGGATAAAACCAATGATAAGGATCCACCGGATTGCACGTTCCAGGCTGCTGGCTCCAGGAAAAACGAAGGCTATAAAAAAGAAAGAAGCCGCCAATGCTAAATATCCCGCTTCTTCAAGGGCGACAAATATTCCATGCGGATTATACTGGGTCAGCATAGCGATTCCTTCGGTTTCTCCCCTCACCAGGCTGGGTTGTATGACCGATACCTGGACAAAGTAATCAACGAATAAAAGGGTGGAGGAAAGGAGGGTGAAGCACAATGCGGTCAGGCTGAATACCCTCTTTTCAGCCGGAGCATAATAATGAATGCAAACCATCAGAAAGACAACAAGAAAAGTAAGTATCATTGCAGGGTACATCCAGATGTAATCTCTGGGGAAACGGGAAATGATGTTGATAAACGGGTATTCAATACAGGAATCCTTGCAAAACGGACCCGATACCGGGGGAGTACAAATTGCAATTCCAAACGTAATGGTGGTCAATGCGGTTGTAAGGATGGCTGAATAAAATCCCGGCCTGTACGTATTTGCTTTATCGTTCATTGTTCAGCGTATTTATCTGAAAAGAAAATGTGGTCTTCATCCCATGAGAGAGAAAATATCGAAATTAATACCGGCTCAGATGCCTGTGTTTAAAAATGATGGCGCCAATGAGGAAGTAAACCATTGTCAGCCCAACGATGGATGTTATTTCAGGAAGAATGCTCATCATATCCATGTTCATGATGAGTGTTTTATTCAAAGCAGAAATTGCATGGGTTGGGGTCATCAATCCCTGGATCGTGGCAGGATATCCGGCAACAGTAAAAAGCGCGTCACTTTTAAGAGGGAATGCTGCCCCCGTGAAAAACATGAATAAAAACATTGGGAAATTGCCGACGACCAATACCTCGTTGGCCGATTTGGTTACTGCAGCGATGATCAAACTGAATGAAATGATGGATAAACTTGTCAAACCGGCGATGATCAGCATCAGTATCAATGAACCCTGATAATGAAATCCCAATACAATAGCCGTCAGCAGGGTTAGGATAACGGAAATGATCCCGACCATCAGTTGCACAAAGCCAATACCTCCCAGGAACTCAGAAGTTGATAGCCTGGAAAGCTTCAGGCGTAAAATGGTCCGGTTCTCTACCTCCGCCACAAACGCGATACTGGCAGTGAACATGAGCATGATAAGCGACACGATGAGAATTCCCGGAACGATCATGTCAAAACTGCTGATGCTGGCCGATATTCCCAGTGGGGTTTCGGTAACCTCCACGATCCTTTTGCTATTTGTCGTCAACAGCGCAAACGCATTGACCATTTCATTTGCCCACACGGCACTGATCAGGTAATTTGCACTGGTCAGATCACCCATGAATTCGATTCTGGTCAGCGACAGGCTGTCATTGTGTTTTCTTGCATTCAACGATTGGGTGAATGACCCGGGAATGATGATCAATGCATCGGCATGTTTGTTTTTGAGTTTTTCCATGCCGGTATTCCTATCCGAAATCTCTGTTGTAACAAAAGGGGTTGAACCGATCTCAATGTTCGCAGCAGAAAAATACCGGAGCAGGTCTTTCCCGTAATTGAGCGGCTGCCCGTTTTCCAAAATCCCTGAATCCCTGTTAACAACAAGTATGTTATATTGGGGTTTTGAGGATTCCGTGATCAGGAAATAGACTAAAATAAAGAACGGCCCCATGGAAAGTGAGAGAAGCAGCACCCAGAAACTCCTTACCTGCTCCCTGAAACTTTTAACAATTACGCCCGAAATTTTCATTGTCTTAATGTTCTTCCCGTCATGTGAATGAATACATCTTCAAGAGTGTTTTGCCGGAGCTTGAATTCAGAAATGATCAAACCACTTTCTTCAGCCATCATTTTTATAGCCGGAAGATGCTCAACCACGTTCGGATGTTTTATCAACAAAAAATTGAGCCCGGCTGTCATTTTCAGTGATAGGGATGCCAATTTTACGGCAAATTGACTTACCATTTGCTCATTTTCATTTTCAAAATGTATTTCCAGAATATCGCCATCACCAATGGTCCTCTTCAGGTTTTGAGGAGTGTCGAGCAAAAGTAATTTTCCATGGTCCATAATGGCAACCCAATCGGTAAGGCGATCTGCTTCGTCCATGTTGTGGGTGGTCAGGATAACCGTTTTTTCCCTGCCGAAGGTTTTGATAAAATCGCGTACGAGGATCCTGCTTTGGGGGTCAAGACCGGCTTCGGGTTCATCGAGGATCAGTATTTCAGGATCATGAACAAGTGCGAGGCAAATGTTGAGCCGTCTTTTCATCCCACCTGATAACTTGCCGGCCCGTTCATTTGTTTTGTCTTGCAGGCCAAGCAATTCCAGCAATTCCAAGGCTTTTGGCCTGATCATTTTTGCGGTCACCCCATAAATCTGGCCAATGAAAGCTAACTGTTCAAAACAGGTTAATTTCGGGTAAAATATGTTTTCCTGCGGGCAATATCCTATGAGGGATTTAGGGTCTTTACCATCAAAATCATCAAAGACAATGGTTCCTCCCGATGGTTTTAACAGCCCGCAGATCATGCTGATCGTTGTTGTTTTCCCGGCTCCGTTGGGGCCTAACAAACCAAAAATGCCGTTTTTATGAATCTCGAAATTCAGCCCGTCGACCGCCGTAAAATTGCCAAACTGTTTTTTTAGATTTGTGATCGTGATCATTGATCGTTTTGATATAAATGGCAGAAAGTGACTATGACCTTACCGATAAAAGTTTCTCCTTAAGTTCCTGCTCGATTTTTACCAGTTCGGTTTCGGCCATCTGGCGTTTGGCCTTTCCATCAGCCTGGATCTTCAGCGTGTCCTCGATGGTGGAAATAAGGTCGCTGTTGACCTTTTTCAGGGTTTCTATATCCACCATGCCCCGTTCTGTCTCCTTCGCGATTTCGACTGTGCTCTCCTTCAGCATTTCGGAATTCTTCCGGAGAAGCTCATTGGTCGTATCTGTCACTTCTTTCTGGAGTTTCAGTGCCGACCGCTGCCGGTACAGGGTGATGGCGATCACGATCTGGTTTTTCCAAAGGGGGATCGTATTCAGGATGGAGCTCTGGATCTTCTCAACCAGCGCCTGATCACCGCTTTGAATCAACCGAAGCTGTGGACCAGCCTGGATGGATATCATCCGGCTTAATTTCAGATCATGCAATTTTTTCTCAAACCTGTTGAGAAACTGCATGAAATCGTTGTATTTCTGGGCATCTGCCGGATCTTTGGTATCATCGGCCTTCATTTTCAGCTGTGGAGCCACCGTGTTCTGCAATTCCTGCAACTTCAGCTGGCCTGCTGCGATAAAGAGATCAAGGTTTTGAAGGTATTCAAGATTCTTTCCGTACATCGTATCGAGGAGGGTGATATCGCGGAACATCTGCATCCGGGCTTTATCCAGTTCATCGATGATCTTCTCGATCTGGATGCTCAGCTTTTCATACCGGATCATGAATTTCCGGAATGAGTTGACAAGCCGGCCAATTATTGGAATCTTCGAAAAAAAACTCTCTTTTTCCCCGATGCTGTCCACATCGATATCTTTGACTTTGATGACCAGGTTGGTTAGAATATCGCCCACATAACCGCTGTCCTTGGTTCTGACCTCCTGGAGGACGTTGTCGGCAAAGGTGGAAATATCCCGCTGGGCGCCGACGCCAAACGTAATGATGGCCTGAGAATCCTCAATGTTGATCTGTTTTTTGATATCGTCTATCCGGGCTAATTGTTCGGGGTTCAGGTTGGCTATATTCACCGAGCTGGTATTACTCAAGCTTACATTGTCTCTGATACTCAATTCATCGCTCATGAAAATGGGTTTTAAATTATTGATTTATATTGGTTGAAAGCTATTTGGTTTCGGCCAGGGCCTCTATTATTTTTTCCATAACAGATGCCCGTGGCATCGGGATGATTTTCGTCACAGTGGCAGGAATGCCGTCAACCTGAAGTATTTTCGGATCGTTTTGCACACCCATCAACCCGGTGCGGAACCCATGATGTTCCCATGCGATCTTTTGTATCTCCTCGTCTTTCAGGGCATCGATGAGAAGTGTTGCCTTTTTGTTCAGGATAATCATGGGATGTTCGCTCCATACGGTGGGTACCGGGTATAATGTTTTGATCTGGTTTTTTACCTTTGGCCAGAAATCCTGGTGCATTCTCGAAAATTCAATGGCCTGGCTCTCGTAGCCACCCATTAAAGGATATTGACCCACGCCGGTCTTTAAAAACTGTTCAAACAGAACCCCCGATGTGCTTTGCATAAATCCCTGCCTGGCAAAAAATTCTTTGACTTCAGGCAGTACCTGCGGGAGATCAGCCTCAACAACAACATCGCCACCTTTAAGAATATTGGCAACCAATCCGGCAAACATATTCCCCGAATTGGATTTTGTAGGATCCGTTGTGGTCACCGAAATTTTACCATACAGTTGTGTCAGCCCGATGTCGGACCATTTTTTTCCGTCCCTTATCATTTTAAGTAAACCTGGCATGTCGACGATATAATAGGTT
>CAIYES010000356.1 GCA_903925275.1 uncultured Bacteroidales bacterium | reverse complement strand
GTCCCGTAGGGACGAAATATATGTTTAAGGAGTCAGTTTTTGGATAATCAACTCAGTATAGAAACCATGAAAGTCAGAACCATTTTAGCAAGTTTCATAATTTTTTCAGCAATTTCCGCCTTCAGCCAGTCAAAGGACATCAAAGCCTCTGCCCTTCTTGACGAAGTGAGCAAAAAGGCAACAGCGTATAAATCTATCAAGGTTGATTTATCCTATACCATGGTCAACACCAAGGCGAAGATCGATGAGGAAAAAACTGTTACCCTGCTGGTGTCAGGCGACAAATATAAGATGTCTGCAGCCGGCCAAACCGTAATCTGTGACGGGAAAACCATCTGGACCTATATCAAGGAGTCAAATGAAGTTCAGGTCAATGCCCTGGAAAATAAGGACGATGCACTTACGCCATCCAAATTGTTAACTTCCTACAACTCAAATTATAAATCAAAAATTATTAAAGGCAATGATCCGACTGCAGAAGCTATAGAGTTGATTCCCACCACGAGTAAAAATTTCACCAAGGCCATCCTGGAAATCGACAAAGCCAAAAAGCAAATCAAAAGTTTCGCACTTTACGATAAAAGCGGAAATGTATTTACCTACAAGGTAAAAACCTATGTCACTGATTCACCGGTCACTGATGCCGATTTCACCTTTGATACGAAGAAATTTCCCGGAGTGGAAGTGATCGATATGCGATAACCATGCAAAGTCGTCAAATAACCGACCCGATTCAGTTGCAAAAAATTGCAACCACCATCCGTAAATCGGTTGTTACAAGTCTTGCCGAAGCAAAATCCGGACATCTTGGAGGTTCGCTCGGGCTGGCAGATATTTTTACGGCACTCTATTTTTCTGTGTTGCATCACGACCCGCTTAACCCTGCCTGGAACGATCGCGACCGGGTTATCCTCAGCATCGGGCATGTTGCTCCTGTGTTGTATGCAACCCTGGCACATGCCGGGTATTTTCCGGTGGAGGAACTGCTAACCCTGCGAAAGCTGGGAACCAGGCTGCAGGGACATCCCGGAAGAGATCACGGACTGCCTGGTATTGAACTGTCGGCTGGCTCACTGGGACAAGGGCTTTCTGTGGCTGCCGGAATGGCCATTGCAGCAAAAATGGATCATAAAAACCACAGGATTTACAGCATTCATGGGGATGGAGAGTTGCAGGAAGGCTCAATCTGGGAGGCTGCAATGGCGGCTTCACATCATAATCTGGACAATCTCATTGCCATTGTGGACCGGAATGGACTTCAAATTGACGGCAGAACGGAAGATGTCATGAAAATTGAACCTCTTGCCGACAAATGGCGCAGCTTTGGATGGAACGTTGTCGAATGCAACGGCAATGACATTGGTCAGATACTTGATGCCTTTGCCCAGGCTGGAAAGACGTTATTCAAACCATGTGTAATTATTGCCAACACCTTAATGGGAAAAGGAATCCGGAGCATTGAAGGCGATTTCAGATGGCATGGAAAAGTTCCGACACCGATGCAGGCAGCGGAATTTACCACTGAACTTGATAAAACCATTAACAATTGACCCCTGTCACCGGTCCACTTTTCCACCATTAACCATAATGAAAAAATGTTGCAACACTATATAAACAACGGCAACAAACCCACCAAAACCGGCTTCGGCGAAGGGTTACTTGAAGCAGGTTTGCGCCATCCGGAGGTTGTTTGTATCGGAGCCGATATTACTACTTCGGTTGGCTGTAATTTGTTTGCCGAAGCCCTCCCTCACCGGTTTATCTCGCTGGGAATTGCAGAACAAAATTGCATAGGTGTTGCCGCAGGTTTGGCATTGGAAGGAAAGATCCCCGTTTTTTCAACCTATGGTGTGTTCGCTGCACTCAGGGACACTGACCAGATAAGGGTTTCCGTTTGTTATAACAATGTGCATGTTGTCATTGGCGGAGCCCATTCAGGAGTTTCTGTGGGCCCCGATGGCGCAACCCACCAGGCATTGGAAGATATATCCATGATGCGGGTATTGCCCAACATGACCGTTATTTCACCATGTGATGCAACCCAAACCAGGCTTGCAACCATTGCCGCGATCGAACAATGCAAAGGTCCTGTGTATCTCCGTTTCGGACGGGAGGCCATGCCTGATTTTACCTCCGAAAACATGGGTTTTGAGATTGGAAAGTCACAAACACTCAAAACCGGAAATGATCTCACCATTATTGCTACCGGCCATATGGTATGGGAGGCTTTGCAGGCAGCTGAAATTCTCGAATCCGGCGGAATCCATTCCCGTGTAATCAACATGCATACCATTAAACCCATTGATGAAGATGTTATCATCAGGGCTGCGCAGGAAACCGGCGCGATTGTTACGGCCGAGGAACACCAGATAGCAGGAGGGCTTGGCAGTGCTGTAGCGGAAGTGATCGTGCAACATCACCCCGTTCCCATGGCCTTTGTGGGCATGAATGACCGATTTGGCGAATCGGGCGACCCGCGGCAACTCATGGAGAAATTCGGGATGACGGCAGCGGGAATAGTTGAGACGGGAAGAAGATTGTTAAAGGGCTGTGACCGATCAATATAATCACCGAAAATAAATTTCCTCCGGATACGCAATCCTATGCAATGTCAGCCCTTTGGCTGGTGCAGAATCCCCTGCATTTGACCTGTTTTTGCTTTCAATAATGTTTTTCAAATCTTCCAGGGATATTTTTCCAGTACCTAATTGCAGCAGAGTTCCGACAATAGCCCTGACCATGTTTCTAAGAAACCGGTCAGCCGTGATCGTGAATACCAACTCTGTGCCTTCCATATTCCATCTTGCATGGCTGATCTTACAAATGTTTGTCACCGTATCGGTATCCACCTTTGAAAAAGTTGTAAAATCATCATAACCCATTATCAGCGCTGCTCCTTCATTCATGAGCGTTTGATCCAGATCTCCATAAATATAATGTGTATAATCGCGGCGAAATGGATTTGGAACCCTGGCCATGCAATAGCGATAGGTTCGGGATATCGCACTGAAACGGGCATGGGCATCATCGTTTACCTCGAAGATTTTGAAAAGTACAATTTCGCCCCCGAGATATCCATTCAGCCGGAAACACAATTTTTCACATTCCTCCTGTGTCAATGTGCGGCTGAAATCAAAATGGGCGAAGAACTCATCAGCATGTACACCCGTATCAGTCCGGCCGGCGCCGGTTATTGCAATGGAAGTCCGCAACATCATTGACATTGCATTTTCCAGCGTTAGCTGAATGGTGATGCTGTTAGGCTGCCGCTGCCAACCATGAAAAGCGGTGCCATCATATGCCAGCCTGATGAAATAACGGGTCAATTTGTCCATACTTCTCCTGTTTACGAATCCCTGGCAACTGATTGTTAATAGCAAAGGTATTATTTGTGAATTGATAAAATCAGTCAAATTTCGTTAAAACTTGATATTTCCCGAAAATCCACGATTGAATCTACACCGAAAAATATTTTTCACCGCTAAGAAGCCAAGACGCTAAATCTTAAATACTTGAATTTGAATTATTTGCCTCTTAGATGCTGTATGATTTGTTTTTAAGTCCCTTTAGGGATTTTATGTGGGTAGAATAACATGGATAGGTGCATTATTTCGTCCCGTACGGGACGAGATGGTTCTCAGAACATTCGATTTCTACCCAGATTTTGTGCCTACAGCACAGTCTTACACACAGAAATATAACTAAATATGAAATAC
>CAIYES010000355.1 GCA_903925275.1 uncultured Bacteroidales bacterium | reverse complement strand
GTAACCGGGAAAGTGAAGGATTCAGAAGGGAATCCCATCCCGGGGGCCGTTGTGATGATCAAGGGTACCCAAAGAGGAACGGCAACGGATGCCAACGGCAATTATACCCTTCCTCTTCAGCCTGCGGATAAAATCCTGGTCTTTTCTTTCGTTGGGATGAAGAGCGCAGAGATTGAAATCAAGGGCCGAACCGTCATAGATCAGGTGATGGAAAAAGCGGTTGCCAAGATTGATGAAGTAGTCGTCACAGGTATCTTTACCAAGAAAGCCGCCTCCTACACTGGGTCGGCGGTAACTGTACAGGCGAAGGAACTTCAGCAGTTCGGAAACAGGAACGTGGTTACCTCGCTGAGGAACATTGAACCTTCCTTTAATATTGTAGAAAATAACTTATTTGGCTCGGACCCGAACAGACTGCCCGAAATTCAGATTCGTGGTAACTCCAGTGTGCCGAATGTCACACAGTTGCAGGACCAGACCCGCGTCGGACTCAATACGCCACTAATTATCCTGGATGGATTCGAATCTACCCTTCAAAAACTGATCGACATCAACGAAAACGAGGTTGAATCCATCACTGTTCTCAAAGATGCTTCTGCAACAGCGATCTATGGTTCACGCGGTGCCAACGGCGTAGTTGTCGTTCAGACCAAGGCTCCAACCGCCGGAAAATTACGAATTACCTACCGCGGGGATGTGAACGTTGAGGCACCTGATCTTACGGCTTACAGCCTTCTGAATGCCAGGGATAAGCTGGATCTTGAGCAGAAGGTGGGGTTATACAATAATGCGCGTGCCGAGAGCGATGTGCCACTGAAAAGATATTACAACTGGATACTAAATGAAGTGAACAGTGGTGTGAACACTGACTGGATGGCCATTCCACTGCATTTAGGAATAGGTCAACGTCATAATTTCCGACTGGAAGGGGGAGATCAGACTTTCCGCTATTCTGCATCCGTTCAAAACAACAACATTCAGGGTGTTATGAAAGGTTCTTTCCGAAATACTTTCAACGGGACTATAAATCTTTCCTATATTCTGAAGGGGATCAAATTTACCAATCAGTTAAATATCAGCATTGGGAATAACCAAAATTCACCCTATGGCGCATCCTCAGTATATAATTTGCTTGGTGGTTTCAGTGATTACGTGAAATTAAATCCCTATTGGAGACCCTATGATGCCAATGGCAATGTAAATAAATACCTGGGAGATCCGGGAAACAATGATTATGGTGGACGCTGGAGCCCCCTGCCTACCAATCCGCTTTACAACGCTACGCTGAATGGGTTTGACAAAACTAAAACTTCAAGTATCGTCAATAATTTTGCCATAGAATGGACAGTTGTAAAAGATCTCGTTTTAAGGAGCAGAATTGGTTTCACCCTGAACATGGATCAAAATGACATATTCAGATCGGCCGATAATACGGCATTCGCCAATTACACGATCGATAATGTTTTCAGAAAGGGTGATTATTATTACGACATCGTCAATGGATTTAACTATGATGGTAGTCTGAGTCTTACTTATTCAAAAGTGCTGGCAGAAAAACATTCAATATTTTTTGGTTT
>CAIYES010000354.1 GCA_903925275.1 uncultured Bacteroidales bacterium | reverse complement strand
GCTTCACTTGTCAGTTTCTCTGTTGTACCGGGAACAACGGGTACTCCAGCCTTAATCATCCTGATCCTGGCACTTATTTTATCCCCCATCATCTCGATCGATTCTGGAGAGGGCCCGATAAACTGAATTCCTTCTTCACGACAACGACGTGAAAAAGAGGCATTTTCGGAGAGAAATCCATATCCTGGATGGATCGCATCAGCACCTGAACGTTTGGCAACCGCAATAATTTTATCCATGTTCAGGTAGCTCTCCGAGGAGGGGGGGAGGCCAATGTTGTATGCTTCATCGGCAAACCTAACGTGCATCGCCGAACGGTCGGCATCACTGAAAACGGCGACGGTTTCAATTCCCATCTCACGGCAGGAACGGATAATCCGTACAGCAATCTCGCCACGGTTAGCGACCAGCACTTTTTTAATCGGTTTTTGTTTCATAATTGATTTAATTGAATCAAAATTTACAAATAATCAGAATAAATCCCAGCATTTCATCAGTTGATAACACTTTAAATTCAGTATTTGTTTTAAGAACGGTGTTAGTTTTTTTCAGATCGTTTTTACTTATCTTGCAGCGGTAAAATTAATCTTTTTATGAAATTATTACTAATCAGCAATTCGACGATGCCTGGGGAGTCCTATCTGGATTATCCGAAGCTCGAAATCAAGAATTTTTTAGGCAGGAAACCGTTAAATGCCCTCTTTATTCCCTATGCTGCAGTTACTTTTTCGTTCGGTCTTTATGAATCAAAAGTAGAAGAAAGGTTTGCGGAAATTGGACATCATGTGACTTCAATACATCATTATTCTGATCCTGTAAAAGCAGTGCAGGAAGCTGAAGCAATAGTTGTCGGAGGTGGAAATACCTGGCAATTGGTCAGGATGATGCATGATAACAATATCATGGAAGCAATCAGGATAAAAGTTCAGGAAGGGACTCCATATATTGGTTGGAGCGCAGGAGCCAATGTGGCTTGTCCAACTCTGCGGACAACCAATGATATGCCGATCATCGATCCTCATGGATTTGATTGTATGGGACTTGTACCTTTTCAGATCAATCCCCATTATCTGGATGCCAATCCTGAGGGGCATGGCGGTGAAACACGTGAACAAAGGATTATGGAGTTTTTGGAGATCAATCCTGAAATTACAGTTGTTGGCCTTCGTGAAGGGACGATGTTTAAATTTGAAAACAAATCGCTCCAACTGATCGGCAACAGAAATGTAAGGATCTTCAAAAAAGGGTGGATTCCGCAGGAATTAAAAGAGGGGGACAATTTCGATTTTCTGATGGATCCCCATGTTTTAAAGGTATTTTAATACGATCATAGCGTGAAGAAAATATCTTTTTTAGGGATAGTGATTTTGGGCTTAATCAGTTGTTCTGCCCCAAAAACGATAACTGCCTATACGATAGGCGATTCCACTATGGCCAATAAAAGGTCAGAAGTGTATCCCGAAACAGGATGGGGACAAGTTTTACGGGATTTTTTTGATTCAACTTCTGATGCCTTTGGAAATATAGTTGCCATTTGGATTTCACCAAATTTATTCTCTCAATATTTTTTTCCCGAGCCGTTTTATAAATTCTGCGAAAACCCAAAAATATAATAAATATAAAT
>CAIYES010000353.1 GCA_903925275.1 uncultured Bacteroidales bacterium | reverse complement strand
TGTGCCAGCAGACCTGCATTTTTTATTAACCAAATGTTAATAAGTCATTGACGAAAATCAAGGAATTATTAGCATATTTGTAACCAATTAAATATCCTTGCTTTTCTTTGAAGTTTTTGCTGTTGAAATAATAAATTCCTGTTTTATGAAAAAAATATTTTTACTTTTAATTTGCGTCTTTGGGTTGAATTATTTGGGATGGGCTCAATTATTACTGGTTGATGACTTTACCGGGTTGACTGTTGGTGGCAATTTAGCCGGACAATCGGGTTGGACGAAAGGTGGAACAGGTCCTGATGCGACCATTGGGAATACCCCTGTGCTCACTTATGTTAATTACAATGGAGGAGGCGGTGAAAATGTTGTCATGCCAACTCCAACAGCCACCTCAAGCAAAGTTTATAAAGCGCTGACCTCTACTCCGGCACCAGGGACGAATACATTTTATTTTTCTTTCCTTTTAAGGCTTACATCCACAACTGCAGCTTCTGGTAATTATTTCCTTACGCTGGGCGATCCTACTACCGGAACCGTCTATTTTGCCCGGATTTTTGCCCAAACGAGTGGGGCAGGATTTAATTTGGGAATTGCAAAATTATCCAATACTGCAAATTATGGGACAACTGTCTACAATCTGCTTCAGACTTACCTTGTTGTTGTCAGATATGATTTTGTTACAGGAGTAACCAATGACCCTATGTATCTGTGGGTTAACCCAGTACTTACAGCCGAACCACCAACCGCAGGTGCCGAAGTTTCGGTAACGGCTGGTACCGATGGTAATCCCGCAACAGTTGGGAATTTTCTCTGGCATAACAGAGGGATCGCAAATCCGGTTGGTTCATTCGACGCTATAAGGGTTGCTTATGGAGCAACCAGTGCCAGTGCCTGGACCAACCTGGATGCATATTTGGCAGGGGGTACTGCGACCATTTCAGTTGCTCCATCCACACTAACCGGTTTTAATTACATTCTGGGAGCAGGTCCTTCTGTTTCTCAAAGCTATACACTTTCAGCTACTTTTCTCACCCCGCTCATTGGGAATCTTACCATTACTCCGTCTGCAAATTATCAGGTTTCTCTCGACAATGCGACATTCTCTTCAGTTGCAATCACAAAAAGTTATACAGCCGGAACTTTAGCCAACACCCCGGTTTATGTTAGATTAACCACAGGGTTGCCTTTGGGTAATTATAATCTGGAAAATATTGTCAATTCCGGTGGAGGCGCTACTGCAACAAATGTTACCTGTTCCGGAGCAGTAATCAAAGCCGAACCCACCAATCATCCCACGGGTTTTGCTGCGGCAACCGGTACCCCTTCGTATAGTACCATAAATACCACCTGGACTGATGCCTCAGGAGGGATAACTCCGGATGGCTATCTGGTGAAAGGAGCTACAGGAAGTTATGCTGCCATTGTTGATCCTGTGGATGGAACTCCAGAACCGGATGCACTTCTTGTGAAAAATATTGTACAGGGTGCTCAAACTGCTGCTTTTACAGGGCTTATAGATAATACCCAGTATTATTTTAAAATCTTCCCTTATTCCAACTCCGGAGGCTTCATTAATTACAAACTAACGGCTCCTGTTCCCTCGGCTACAGCTACAACCACCTTGAGCCCTTCAATAACCTATACCTGGATTGGCGTCGATGGCGCACCATGGAATGTGGCTGGCAACTGGAGCCCGACCCGCAATACACCGGCCATCAATGATATTCTTATATTCACAGGTGGAGGAAATAAAACCGTCACGGCAGTTCCGACTCAAACGGTAGGAAAAATAGTCTTTTCCGCCAATACTACCATCAATCTTCAGAGTACCGCTGCTGCCGTGGTAACAATTCTCGGAGTGACCGGCACTGACCTGGATATTCCTGCCGGATGTGCTTTAAATATGAATGCACTGAATGCCATTACCATTGCACTGGCTACTACAGCAACAGCAAGCATCAGCGGAAATATAACATTTTCTTCCACTGCTAATACGGCACACAGGTTAACAGCAGTCGACGCCAATGGTATTACTTTTAACAGCGGAGCCATTTTTACGGCAGGACTGTTCTTCTCTGGAAATGCATTCGGAACCGGCACGGCAAATTCAGTCATTTTTACAAATGGATCTACTTACGTGCATCAGGCGGGGAGCAACCCATTTGTTAACAATCCACCGAACAGCATCGTTGTTTTCCAGACAGGAAGTCTGTACAAATTAATTAGTAACGCTACCCCGTCTTTCTCGGGGAAAACCTATGCCAATTTTGAAATGGATGCAACAGGGAGCACGGTTACCACGACCGGAGGTGCTGCTGTTACCATGGATAACCTGACCATTACAAATGGTACTTTGAACTTTAACATGACTGCAACACCTGGTCATTCCATCAAAGGAAACATTACAGTTCCAATTGGAGGAACGCTTAATTTTGCTCCGGCAGCAGCAGGAACTGTAGCATTGAGCGGAACCGCTGCCCAAACCATCTCCGGGGCTGGGGTTATTTCAACAGGAGTCAATTCCACATTGGAAATCGCCAATGTTGCCGGTGTAACCTTGGGTATGTCAGTTGCCATGAATGGAAATCTAAAACTCACTTCAGGATTACTGACACTTGGAGCCAACAACCTTGTTTTAGGTCCCGCCTCCACCATTTCAGGAACTCCTTCGGCAACAAATATGATTGTGGCCACAGGAACCGGAGCGTTGCAAAAAGGATTTGCTGCAGGGTTTACAGGAAGTTTCGTTTATCCTGTCGGAGATAATACCGTAACTGCGGAGTATTCGCCTGTAACTTTAAATTTTGCCAGTGGAACATTTGGAACTGCAAACTATGCAGGTGTCAGCCTTGTCAATGCAAAATATCCGCTGGATCCAAATACGGGAAGCTATCTGAAACGCTACTGGGCTTTAACCCAAAGCGGAATTACCGCATTCAATTGCAATGCTACTTTCCAGTATCTGACTGCTGATGTGGTTGGTACAGAAAGCCTGATATACTGTCTGAAGGTTCTTCCGACTCCATTTGTTACCTATAATCCTGCAAATACGGCATTGCATCAGCTCACCGCAACGGGATTAACCGATCTTGGAACATTTACAGGGTCACAACCGCAAACTCCTTCGGTAACAACCTCTCCGGTTATCAACATTACATATAACACTGCAACCGGAGGAGGAAATGTAACTTCTGATGGAGGGTCAACAATTACAGCCCGCGGTATTTGCTGGGGCACAGCGGTTAACCCTTCAACCGCAGGACTGCATACAACAGAACCAGGCACAACAGGTGTTTTTACAAGTAATATTACCGGTTTACTTCCACAAACTACCTATTATGTCAGAGCCTATGCGACCAATATGGTTGGTACCGTTTATGGAGCACAGGTCTCCTTTACCACCCTCTGTGAGCCATTTCCGCCAGCCATTGATTTCTATGCCGACCATATAAACATCATGGTGGGCGACAGCATTAACTTCTATGATTTGTCGCTGTATTGCCCCACTTTCTGGAAATGGTCATTTGTTGGTGCGGAACCATATGAAAGTAATGCGAAAAACCCTACATGGATTCATTATAATTACGCCGGAGTCTTTACAGTTTGCCTCGATGCCAGCAACGGCTATGGCTATGAATCAGTATGTAAAACGGACTACATTACAGTTACAGCTCCCCCGGTTCCACTGAATGCGAAAATCGTCATCACAGAGATCATGTATAATCCGCCTGAAACCGGCGTCGACTCGCTCGAATACATTGAACTCTATAACAACGACACTGCTGACATGAACCTTGAAAATTTCTATTTCAGCCTTGGGGTAGTTTATACTTTTCCGGATATTACCATGCCTCCTCATTCTTATCTTCTTATTTCCCAGAATGATACCGCAATATTAAATACTTTTGGCGTGAATTCGTTGCAGTGGACCGGAGGAAACCTGAATAATGGGGGAGAGCCTGTTGTGATCTATGATCGTCAGGGCATCATGGTGGATTCCGTTAATTATGATGATATTCCGCCATGGGATACATTGGCCGACGGCAGAGGGCCTTCTCTTGAATTATGCGACCCGGGTTCCGATAATAACGACCCGCTGAACTGGAGGGCTGCCATTGAATTTGCCGCCATCAATGCTGCCGGAGATACAATTTGGGCCACGCCTTTGGCAGGCTGTACCAATCGGCCGGTAGCAAATTTTGTTGCAAATGACACAACCATTGTGCAGTACCAATCAGTAACCTTCACCGATTCATCTTCCGCCAATACCCAGGCCTGGTATTGGACCTTTGAAGGAGGAATTCCTGACAGTTATATCGGTAAAACGCCGCCACCCATACAATACAATACCATGGGATCCTTTGATGTGAGTTTAAAAGCTGCCAACGTTGCAGGTGAGCATACACTGCTTAAATCAGCCTACATCACTGTCGGAATTTCAGGTATTTCCCCGATCAATGATGTTGACGGGATTCACATATTCCCAAATCCTAATAAGGGGCAGTTTACCCTCCAGATCCAGGGTGGTGAGAACAATCTTGTAAAAATCCTTGATCAGTTGGGCAAGGTGGTTTTTGAAACCGAAGTGAATCAACAAACAAGTATACTCAGTCCGTCAGGAATTACTCCCGGAATTTATATCCTGAGAGTTACCGGAAGCAGGACGGGTGAAACCAAATCAAGTAAATTAATCATTCAGTAATTTTAAACTTAAAACCTATGAAAAAACTTTATTCATTATTTTTTCTTTTAATCATGTTCCTTTCCGTTTCGGTTACCTTCGGTCAGGGATTGGAAAATTTCAACAATTATGCCGGAACTTCCGGAACTTATTCAGATGGTACATTTGTAGGACAAGACGGTTCAACATGGAATTATACCCAATGTCGCAGCGACAGGGCTATCGTTGTCCCTTCCCCGTGTTTGGGAAAGAACCGGACCCCTGCTGCCAATGTGTATTCAGGAACCATTCATAACGGTTGTGGTGTTATTAGTTTTGACTTCAAACAAGGCTTTTCATCAGCCGTTAACCTGAATCTACTGATCAATGGTTTAGTTGTAAAAAATGTAACCAGTCCCGGTGGAACAGCCGATACTATGAATGTTCATAATTCGGGTTCAGTAACAGTAAATGTGGCGGGTGATTTTGTACTTAAGTTTGAGCAGGCCGATAATGCCACTTCCGGTCAGGTTACAGTTGATAATGTTACATGGACAGCTTTCAGTGGCGGTGCATTGCCTGAACCAACCAATTATCCGACGGCGTTTGCTGCTGTTCCCTCTGCCTTTACCATTAACCTGAGTTGGACAGATGCAACCGGAGCTCAACTTCCAACCGCATATCTGGTGCTTGCAAGTGAAGAAAACAATATTGATCTTCCTATTGATGGCATACCTGAACCGAATGATCCTAACCTGGCCGATGGTACCGGAGCATTGAATATTTTACCCGGAGTTCAAACCTGCCAGTTCGGTGGCCTACAGAGCAACAAACAATTCTTTTTCAAAATTTTCCCCTACACCAATACCGGAACCAGTATCAACTACAAAACCAACGATGTTCCGCCAAGCGCAAATGCCACAACTCCTAATGTATCGATCATCAATTATGAGAATTTTAATACAGGTACACTTGGTAGCTGGTCCAGGAAGAATATTATCGGCGATTCCACGTGGGTTATTGACCTGACCCACGGCGTTGCAGCATCGCCCTGTGCTAAAGCAACAGGATTTTATAGTAGCGCTTCCCACGCGAATGAAGACTGGCTGATATCGCCGGCCATGAATTTCAATCTCTATACCAATGAAGAACTTACATTCCAGACAGCTAAGAATTATACTGGTCCTGATGTGGAAGTTAAAATTTCAAGTAATTATGATGGTACGGGTAATCCCAATAATTTTACCTGGGCTCCGCTGTCAGGAATACTATCAAGTGGTGGATGGGTTTGGACTCCTTCTGGTACAATTGATGTTTCCGGAACAAGTGGAACCGGTGTTTATATTGCGTTCAAATTTACTTCCACTGATACCGAATCAGCTACCTGGGAAGTAGACGAAATTCTCACCACAGGTATCCGGATGGTAGGAGTTCCTGAAACTGAAGCCGCAAGCAAACACTTCAACATTGTTCCCAATCCTTCACAGGGGCAGTTTAATTTGATTTTCAGCGATAATTCTCAAAAAGAGGTAAGTATCATGTCGGTGGTAGGGCAGGAGTTATATAATGCAAGCACAAATAAAACCAATCTTCAGGTCACACTACCTGGTCTTACTGCAGGAATCTATTTTGTCAGGATTACTCAGGCAGGTTCAGATAAGAGTGAAGTGAAAAAACTGATCATACGTTAAACACAATTTGCATATTCAAGAGATCAAGGTTGTCTTTTTTTGAGGCAACCTTGATCTTTTTATTTACGGTACTTGCCATTCCTTCATTTTCACAACTTCAGAATAAAGCGGAGTACGCAGATAAACCCCTGCGGATAGAAATTCCTGCCCGGTCGGTCAATGAAACTTACAGGATCATCCCCTGTGGATCAAACGGGATGATTTTATTTTTCAGGAGCCAGGAAATTGAGGATGAGTCCAAAATAAAATGGTATTTCTCTTTGTATGATACCAACCTGCAACTGTTGTGGGTTAAAAGTATTCCCGTTCTCAGTGATTTGGATTTCAGGTTCCATCAATCCGGAAAGGATTCATTGGCGATGCTGTTTTTACATACAGGAAAATCGCGTGGTGCGGAAAATGATTTCGAGATAGTGCGTATCGTACTTAAAAACGGGACCATGATTGTCAATTCGGGAAAAGTTCAACAGGATGCCGATGTAGTTGCTTTTGGGATTCAAAATGGATTGGGATGGCTTGGATACAATGTTAAAGGTAAAGCAGGAAAAATACTAACTATCAGACTGAGACAGGGAATTGTGCGATCTTTCGCACTGGGACAAGGCAATCAGATTTCGATTAAGTGGATGCAACCTGATTCGTCTTCAGCAACCGTTTCGACTGTTGTCAGCCGTCAGGTATCAAAGAAGGTAATTGAACAGTACATGGTTCGCTACGATACAGCTGGGTTGATAAAGCGTGAAATCCCGATCGGGACACGGGATGGCAACGGCGACCTGACTTGTATACAGGTTACTGCGCCAAATCCCGGTGCGAATCTTTTGCTGGGCAGCTATGGACAAGACTTAGTGAATTCAAACCAGAAAAATAAAGTTTCAGATGAATCTACAGGATTCTTTTCATGCAATATAATCAACGGGGTTCAGAAATCCATCAATTTTTACAACTTTCTGGAGTTTACCAATGTGAATTCTTTGCTGGGTGAGCGCGACATAATAAATCTCAAAAAGAAAGCGCTGAAAAAAAACAAACCACTTGCAGAGTATTCTCTTGATTTTTCGCTTCTTCTGCATCCTGTTTTTATATGGAATGATCAGCGTGTTTTAACAGCAGAAGTGTTTTCCCCCCAGTACCATACCGAAAGTTTTACCGATTTTGATTACTATGGCAGGCCTTATACCAACAGCTTTTCTGTATTTGACGGATACCGTTTTTTCAATACCATCATTGCCGGTTTTGATATGGATGGGAAATTGCTTTGGGACAATACCTTTGAAATAAGAAACCTTGTATCGCTAGATTTGTCGACCAAGGTTGTCGTTTTTCCGACGGGAAATGATCTCGTGCTGTGTTATTTCAGCGATGGAAAGGTCGGCACAAAATTTATTCATGAAAATACAGTGGTAGAAAAACCCGAATTTGCCCCAATAGATCTTTTATACCCCGATGATAAAATGCTTTCCGAATCTAAAGGGAGGATTGTTCCCTGGTATGGAAACTATTTTATTACATATGGCTACCAGGAAATAAAAAATATTGCTATTGAGACCAATAACAAGCGTCTTGTGTATTATTTCAGCAAACTCCGGTTTGAAAATTAAAATAGATTAGCCAACGACAGATTTTTCGGAGAGGATCGAGAATTACTGTTTAATAACGAGGAACAGTTTATTATCACAGAATAATACCATCATCGTGGTGTCTTTGTGATATTGTGGACCGTCTATCGTAAGTGTATATGGCTGATTACCAGCAAGTGTAAAACGAAGAGTATAGTCTTTCTCAACGGTCATCGTGTTGTGTGTTTGCACTACTTTGACTGAAATGGCTGAATCGAGTTTATTCTCTACACTTATAGCACCTTGCCCGCTACAGGGTTCATCTGTGGTTTTTTTTGAACATCCAGAAAGAATAAAAACCGAAGCTGCAAAAAGGATCGAGAGTGCAATGACTAACTTTTTCATGGGGATGGGATTGTATGTGCAAAAATACGAGGTTTCAGGCAAAAACAAAATATTTTAATTTTTTTATATTTAATGGTTATTTGTTAACCTGACAAAAATAATTGTGTTAGGGTTGTCCGCATATGTTGAGATTAAGTAATATTTTGTTAATTTTGTTGTTTCAGAGATACTGCAGTAATTTTATCAGCAGGATTTCTACCTTACAGGCAACCTTTTGAGTGAAACTTTTGTCGTACATTTGAGTATAAAACAATAGAGCGTAACCGTCTATAAATTCCAAACTTATGTTCCATCGATTTTTCCGCTGCATTCTCCTGTCCTCTTTGCTTTTTGCAGCAACACCTAT
Source organism: uncultured Bacteroidales bacterium (assembly GCA_903925275.1). Lineage (GTDB taxonomy): Bacteria > Bacteroidota > Bacteroidia > Bacteroidales > FEN-979 > CAIVAT01. The sequence goes on along the minus strand of CAIYES010000353.1, from coordinate 10,006 downwards.
GGTATGGGCACAGGACTGTCCTGACACACAGCCAACCATTACCGGAGCTGACATTGCCTGCGACCAGAATGCTTCTTCGGTAACTTATATTTATAAAACTCCGAAAACAATCGGTACGCCCACCCATTCATATTTCTGGGAGATATCTCCCGTGGCCGGAAGGACAATTATTGGTCCCACAAATCTGGACACACTGCAGGTTAAATGGCAAACAACGGGAACGTTTACCGTGAAAGTTACGGAATGGAACAATGATCCTACTTTTTCTGGTTGCGTCGGAAAAACAACCACAAAATCAATTACTGTTCAGCCTTTGCTTCATGCCTATTATTATTACGAATTTGATCCGGCTGGCGGCTGTTATTACAACATTGTTAATTTTACAGGCAATGTTTCAGTTCATGCTGACCCTGTAATCTCATACACCTGGAACTTTGGTGATGGATCGCCCATTGTTTCCGGAGCAGCATTTGGTGTTTTGCAACATACTTTTCCCGCTACATCAGGAGTTTCCTACACTGTGACACTGACGGTTACCAATTCAATTGGCCAGACGGACATGATCACTGATTATGTTTATGTCAACCCCGATCAATACAAACCAGTTGCCACATATACAAACACCGCATTGCCGCTTCCCAACAACTGCCTCTACAACCCAATATCATTCGATGCTTCAGCATCCTTGCCCAAGCCCATCACAAATCCTGAAAATATATCCATTTTATACTACGAATGGGATTTTGATGATCCCGGATCAGGCACCCTAAACTTTGTCAATTCCGGTACCAGTCCTGCAGTATCGCATGTATTCAGTAATTTTGGAGTACACCATGTAAAACTGATCGTTACAAATTCAAAATACTGTACTAATTCCTATACCAAGGATATCAGTATTGACAACACAGTTCCCTCAGCGTCATTCACAAACACAATTGCCTGCCTGGGAGAAGCAACCCAGTTTACGACCACATCAGTCACACCGGTTGGGTCTATCACCCAACTGGAATGGATTTTTGGAGATGGCAATTCTTATACCAGTTCGAACCCTGCAGAACTCATCTCACATGCCTATATGAACCTTGGAACCTACAGCGTTAAACTGAGGGTTACCAACTCAAACAATTGCATTTCCGAATATTTTATAAAACCTGTGTCGGTAAGTCCGTCGCCAATGGCCAGTTTCCTTGTTGGTAACGCCTGTCTTGGCGAAGCAGTTGCATTTACCAATACCAGCACACTGAATGGTGGTAGCCAGATCAGCAATTACCTTTGGAATTTTGCTGATCCATTATCTGGTTCCAATAACTCTACCGATCCCAATCCGACCCATATGTTCAGCGCTGTCGGAACATATGCTGTAAGCCTGCAGGTCTCAAATACCGATGGATGCGCCAATACCTATACCATCAGCCCTCCTTTGGTCGTCAGCCCGAAGCCTTCGGTCGATTTTACCTTTCAGAATGGTACCCAGAACTGGGAAATTCTATTTCATAATATTACCGGTGCATCCGTCGGCAACAACCTCGTATGGGATTATGGTGACGGAACATTCGGGTATGGCCCCAATCCTTCGCACGTTTACCAGGGCCCAGGCAATTTCCTAGTCACGCTTACTGCAACAGATGCCCTCAACGGTTGTTCAAACAGTATTCAGCAGCAGGTCAGTATTATGGGAAACGCATCCGCATTCTTTACGACCGACTCTCCAAAATGTATTGCCGACACCATGCATTTTTCACCACAGATTCCCGGTGGTCCTATCGTAAAAGAGGTATGGGATTTTGGCGATGGTACTGTAACCACCTTTTTGCCTCCAACATTTTTCCCGATTTTTGCGACGCACCCATATACAGCTTCAGGCACCTATACGGTAACACGGACGGTTACCTATGTCACAAATTTCTATGAATCATTCAGCATCCAGGTTGTCGTGTTCCCATTGCCAACCGCCAATTTTACCTTTTCCAACAACGCCTCCTTCCCGAATACCTACGCCTGTGCAAACCAGACCGTTTATTTCACCGATATGTCATTTTCTACCTCAGGAAATATTATTCAATGGGAATGGGATTTCAACGACCCCGGTTCAGGGATAGACAATCAATCGATACTTCAGAATCCTACGCATATATTCAGCGGTACGAATAAGCATTATTGGGTCAGATTGAAAGTTACCGACAATGTGAATAATTGTACCGATACACTATCAGTTGATGTTTTTGTTCATCCGCCTGTACCTGTTGCATTTACCCTTAATAACAACAGTTGTAAAGATCAGGTAGTTAATTTTAATGCAGACCTGACGGTGATGGCACCGGCTACTATTGCCACCTGGGATTGGGATTTTGGCGACGGAACTACCCATTCGACAAACCCTGCCAGCGCTTCGCATCTATATGGAGCAGCGGGTACCTATACGGCCATTCTCACTGTGACCGACCTAAACGGATGTACCAATTCAATATCGAAAACGGTTAATGTCATGCCGGTACCGGTACCTGGTTTTTCTTTTGCATCACCAACCTGTGACGGACTTCCTGTGCAGTTTACCGATCAATCGTATGTGCCCGCAGGTTTCCCTGGTTTCATCGACAAATGGGTTTGGACATGGGGCGATGGTACCTTTACTACCATCAATTTGCCGGCCAGTCCGAATGTAACACATACCTTCCCGCTTGGCGTTTACAGTTTTAATGTACGGCTTACGGTGACCTCCAGCTATGGTTGCAAAGACTCTCTTGTACATGCAGTTAATATCATTCCAGCTCCCACTGCAGCATTTGAAGTGCTGGCCGGGACTACAAGTTGCGCAACACAGCCCGTTCAGTTTCATGATCTTACCCAAACCAATGGCGGAGGGAACATCGTTGGCTGGTTGTGGGATTTTAATGATCCTATTTCCGGTTTGTTCAATACATCTACTTCTCCAAATCCTTCACACACCTTCGCAACCGGAGGAATCTACAATGTAAAACTTACGGTTACCAATGCCAACGGATGCAGCCATACTATCACCATTCCCATTACGATCAATCTACTACCCGTAGCTGCTTTTACAGCTACCTCAGCCTGTGCCGGCACTGCAACCCAATTTACCGATAATTCTGTGGCAAATGCTCCCGCCATTACCTCCTATGCCTGGACTTTCGGAGATGGCGGTACTTCAACACTGCAATCGCCGCTGCATACCTATGCAACATACGGTATTTACAATGCTACACTGACAATCGTCAATTTAAACGGGTGTACACATACGATAACCAAACAGGTAACGGTTCACCCCAACCCGGTGGCCGAATTCACCTTCTCCCCGGCAAGCTGCATCGGGAACCCTGTAACATTTACCGACCTGTCATTTATTCCTTCTGGTTTTTCAGGATACGATACCTTATGGACCTGGGATTTTGGCGATGGCACACCGCGCCAAACCATCCATTACCCGAACTCCCCGAATATAACTTACACCTTTGCAGGAACTGCAACCTCACATGTTGTTAAACTTATTGTAACCACGACAAACAATTGTACCGATTCAATTTCGAAGACAGTCAACAGTATTCCTTCGCCCCTGGCAAACTTCAGTTACTCCAACACCACCTGCCTGGGACAAATTGTACATTTTACAGATTTGTCGCAAACCAATGGCGGTGGGAGTTTACAAACCTGGGATTGGGATTTCGGAGATCCGCTGTCAGGTGCCAATAACACCTCAACCATGCAAAGCCCGAATCATTCATTCTCGGGTAGCGGGACTTTCAATGTTAAACTGATCATCGTCAGTACCAACGGCTGTACCAATACGATACAGCTGCCAATAACGATCAACGTTCTTCCTGTAGCTGATTTTACAAATACTGTTGCCTGCGAAAGCAACACGACAGTATTCACCGATACCTCTATACCCAATGCAACATCAATCATTTCATATTCCTGGAATTTTGGGGATGGCGGAACTTCCGCTCTACAGTCACCACTGCATACCTATGCTGCCTTTGGCAATTTTTCAGTAACATTGACCGTTGTTAATTCAAATGGTTGTATTCATTCTGTTGTCAAACAGGTAACTGTTAATCCGAAGCCTGTTCCTGATTTTACATACTCCCCCTCAGGTTGTATTGGCAACCCGGTAAATTTTTACAACCAGTCATTTGTTCCAACAGGATTTTCATCCTACATTAATAAATGGGTTTGGGATTTTGGAGACGGCTCAGCACTTGTGACGATTAATTTTCCGGGGAACCCGAACATTACACATACTTTCGCCGGTACAGCGACCTCGCATGTTGTTAAGCTCAAAGTAACGACTACGAATAATTGTGTCGACTCCATTTCAAAAACAATCGCCAGCATTCCATCCCCAATAGCAGACTTTACATACTCTACAACCAATTGCCTGGGCCAGTTGGTGGTATTTACCGATCTGTCACAAACAAATGGAGGAGGCAGCATCCAGAACTGGAATTGGACATTCAGCGACCCGTTGTCGGGAGCCAATAACACTTCCACGCTACAAAATCCAACGCATGCATTTACTGCAGGCGGTACGTTTATCGTGACACTGGTCATAACCAGTTCAAACGGATGTATAAATACCTATTCCCAACCGATTACAATCAACACGCTTCCCATTGCCAACTTCACTAATTCCAGTGTTTGCGAAGGGAACACGACAACATTCACCGACGCCTCCACACCTAATGCTGCCTCAATTATTTCGTATGCCTGGACTTTTGGTGACGGCGGAACTTCCGGTTTGCAGTCGCCACAGCATACGTATGCTGCCTTTGGTAATTATAGTGTAACCCTGACGGTAGTTAACTCGAATGGATGTATTCATTCTGTTACCAAACAGGTTTCGGTTAATCCAAGACCGGTTCCTGATTTTACTTACTCTCCTGCAAGTTGTGTGGGCCTGCCGGTAAATTTCTTTAACCAGTCATTTGTTCCCACAGGATTTTCATCATACATTGATCAATGGATTTGGGATTTCGGCGACGGATCGGCTCTTGTGACGATCAATTTCCCAAGCAATCCGAACATCACGCATACTTTTGCGGGTACAGCAACCTCTCATGTTGTGAAACTTAAGGTAAGGACCACGAATAGCTGTACCGACTCCATTTCAAAAACGATCCTCAGCATTCCCACGCCTATTGCAAATTTCACCTATGGCACTGCCAACTGTCTTGGCCAGACGGTTTTATTTACCGATCTGTCACAAACCAATGGCGGAGGCAGCATTCAGACCTGGAATTGGAGCTTCAGCGACCCATTGTCGGGAGCCAGTAACACTTCCACCCTCCAAAATCCTGGTCATGCGTTTACAACAGCAGGTACCTTCACTGTAACGCTGGTTATTACAAGTTCCAACGGATGTGTCAATACTTATTCGGCACCCATCACAATCAATGTCCTTCCAATTGCCAATTTTACCAATAACGATGCATGTGAAGGAAGCCCTACCACATTTACCGACGGATCAACGGCTAATGCCGCCTCTATTGTATCATATTCATGGAATTTCGGAGACGGAGGAACATCGACAGCGCAATCACCGCAACACAATTATGGCACCTTTGGCGTTTTCGGGGTTACATTGACAGTAGTCAATTCAAACGGATGCATACATTCAGTTACAAAGCAAGTTTTGGTTAATCCGAAACCGGTCTCTGACTTTTCCTATTCCGCAGCAAGTTGTGTTGGCAATCCGGTTAATTTTTATAACCAGTCATTTGTCCCGACCGGATATACATCTTATATCAATAAATGGGAATGGGATTTTGGCGACGGATCCGGTATTGTGACGATAAACTTCCCGGCGAACCCGAATGTCACCCATACCTTTAGTGGAACGGCAACATCCCATTTGGTAAGGCTTACAGTAACCACGACCACATCGTGTATCTCCTTCATTGAAAAAACCGTTACGAGTGTTCCAGCTCCAATTGCAAACTTCTCCTATTCCAGTATCACATGCGACAATCAACCGATTCAGTTTACCGACCTCTCACAAACCAATGGTGGCGGAAGCATACAGACGTGGTTGTGGAATTTCGGCGATCCTCCATCTGGTGCTAACAATACGGCTACGGTGAAAAACCCGATACATCAGTTCTCATCGGCTAATTCATTTAACATTACACTGGTAGTTACCAATGGCAATGGATGTAAAGACACCTTGTTGCCGCTCCCGGTTGTGGTGGTTAATGCACGGCCAGTCGCCAACTACACTGTTGATACCATCTGCCAGGGCAATGTGACCACCTTTACCGATCAGTCCACCTCACCATCCGGAACAGTAGTAACACACCTTTGGGATTTTGGCGACGGAACATTCTCCACAAGTATCAATCCTACCCACTTATATGCTACGGCCAATGTCTACAATGTTAAACTGACCGTCACCAACTCGATGGGTTGTATGCGAGACACTACCAAACAGGTATTGGTGTTAGGGAAGCCGGTTGTATCATTCAGTTACTCTTCTCCCAATTGTGCAGGAGATTCAGTCCAGTTCTGGGATCTGTCATCGACACCTCACGGCGCAATAAAGAAATGGAAGTGGGATTTTGGTGACGGAACACCTGTGATAACCATTAACTTCCCAGATAACCAGAATATAAAACATAAATTCACTACAGGTGGAAATTACAATGTGATTCTAACAGTCAAGACCTCAGATAGCTGTGAAACTCAAAAAGTCAACACGGTTGTGGTTGGGTTCAAACCATTGTCCAATTTCAGTACCGGACCTACCCCGTGTGCCTTGACACCGCTTCAGTTTACCGACCTTTCACAAACAAACGGCGGACCAGCCATTACAGTCTGGAACTGGAATTTCGGTGATCCTGCATCCGGAACAAATAATACCTCCACCACTCAGAACCCGACTCACGCTTTTACTGCCGGAGGTGTAGATACAGTTCGCCTGATCGTGACCAATGCCAATGGTTGTTTTGATACCATTAAAAAGACCGTGACGATCAATGCGGCCCCGGTGGCTATTTTTAGTGCAGATACATCATGTATGGCCAGTCCAACGCAGTTTACTGATGCTTCAACAACCAGTGCCGGCACCATCGTGTCGTGGAACTGGTCATTCGGAGATCCTGCCAGTGGTTCCAACAATACATCCACTATTCAAAACCCGACGCATATCTATGTAACACAGGGAACCTATAATGTAACGCTCCATGTTACAAACTCAAATCAGTGTGTCAAGGATACATCGATGCAGATAAGCGTGAATCCCAAACCCACCGCCATGTTCCAGTATGCTGCCTCCTGTGTCAATACAGGTACGCAATTTACCGACTTGTCAATAGTACCGGGGAGCAGTATTCAAAGCTGGACTTGGAATTTTGGTGATGGAACACCTGAAGTTTCAGAACAGAACCCGATCCATGTCTTTACAACGGCATCGACATTTCAGGTTACCCTTACTGTGAGAAACATGTTCAACTGTCTTGATTCAGTCACCATTCCTGTTCAATCGCGACCGACACCGGTTGGAGCCTATACGTACCTCGGATTCTACTGTCCCGCAGGAAAAGTCGACTTCCAGGATCAGTCAACTGCTACAGGATCGACGATTATCAACCGTGAATGGACATTTGTCCCAGGGTCTACATCAAATGTTCCAAATCCTTCATTTACCTTCCCGGTAACAAATATGAAATATTGGGTGAACCTGGTCGTCACAGATACCTATGGATGCAAGGATACCATTGCCGACAGTGTGTTTGTGAAACCGGGATTTATCTTCTCCTTCAACAATGATACTGTTTGCCAGGGCTATGTGAACCATTTCTACCCCGACAACCAAACCCCCGGAGATTCACTTTATTCCGTATCATGGAATTTTGGTGATCCGGCTTCAGGGCCAGCCAATAAATCACTTCTGTACAGCCCCACACATACGTTCAGCGGACCTGGAAATTACATTGTAAAAATGAAGGCCTATAATTCTGACAATTGTGTTGACAGTGTGTACCGTGAAATACAGGTTTATGAGGCACCCCACCCGCTGTTTAACTTTGTTTCCAATCCATGCAACGATACTATTCATTTCAGTGATTCCACTCAGAATGCCGGAACTGGAACCATAGCAAGCTGGATATGGAGATGGGGTGATGGTCAGTCTGATACCCTCTTGGCTCCGGGACCAGGCGATACTTCGCATTTCTACGTGAATGCGGGCATCTATCAGGTCAAACTGATAATTACAAACATTCATGGGTGTATCGACAGCATCAGCAAAAGTGTCCAGCGTTTCCCGTGTATCCAGGCTATTTATACCTATGATGACACCCTTTGCGCAAGGTACAATATCGCCTTCTCCGACATTTCTTTACCGATAACGCGTATCACACAGTGGCATTGGACCTGGGGTGACGGTCACGATACCACTTATACCAACCATGTGACCCCTATCAACCATACCTATGCTGATAGTGGAACGTATCGTGTAAATCTGGAAATCCAGGCATTGGTTGACGGAACAACCATCATTGACAGCCTGGTTAGTTTCGTGAAGATCCATCCGACACCGCGCACCTATTTCTCAAATGTCCCGGAGTGTTTGAACCAGCCCACCAATTTCAGGGATACTTCTAAAACCTGGGGAGAGAAGAATACCAAATGGAACTGGACGTTCAGTTCAGGCACAAATGATACCTCCACTTTTAAAAACCCTGGGCATACATACGATACCGCTGGCATCTATAATGTCAAGCTGGTTGTAATGAATAAATATGGCTGTAAAGATTCACTCACGAAACCTACCAGGGTTTATGGATTGCCAACGGCTCATTATCTCAATACAGCTGCCTGTACGGGTGATCCTACCTTCTTTAATGATAAATCGGCTGTGTCTGATACCACTTTAGGTTTCTGGCGGTGGTTTTTCGGGGATCCTGCTGTTCTGAAAGATACATCGAATGTTCAGAATCCAAGTTACAAGTACGACAGTTCGGGATCATTCACCGTACGAATGATTGTGAAAGATCATTTTGGTTGTATTGATACAATTGATTCTACCGTTCAGGTCAACATAACTCCTATAAGTTCATTTACGCTTGAGAATGGCTATAACGGAAAACAGGGACAGATAAAGCTGAACAACCTTTCAACCGGAGCTGAAACATATAGTTGGGATTTTGGTGATGGCAAATCATCGAATGAAAAGGATCCTGTGGCCACCTTCACTGAAGATGGAACCTATACCATCAAACTGATCTCTCTGAATCAGTACGACTGCTCTGATACCACATTCTATGAGTATAAACTGTTGTTCAAAGGTCTCTATGTCCCAAATGCCTTCGCTCCGTCGAGTACCAATCTTGGAATCAGGTTATTCCAACCCATTGGGATTAACATCAAACAATATCATGTAACAGTGTTTGACGGCTGGGGGCATCTGATGTGGGAATCAACCAAATTAGACGATAAAGGCGTTCCGACAGAAGGCTGGGATGGTACCTTTGAAGGTAACATTATGCCACAGGGCAATTATATGTGGAGGATCAATGCAACATTTGTGGATGAATCACCGTGGAACGGATCTGACGTTGGCGTTGGGGGATCCAACAAGACTATGGGAACAGTAACTTTAATCCGTTAATCGCTAACAACTTTCTCGATGAAAAACCGATCTGTATTTCCGATCATGTTGATAATAAGTTTGCTTGGAATAATTCCTGGTACCTTTTCTCAGGACATGAATTATTCCCAGTATTTCAGTACGCCGATATACTATAACCCGGCATATACGGGGATCAATAGCGGATTAAGGGCACGTTTCCTGTTTCGGGATCAATGGCCCAGTTTACCCAATCCTTTCAAATCGTACTATTTTTCAGCCGACCTGGGCGATCGTAATCTTCCGGGCTCCGGGGGGATCGGCATCATGATCAACCAGGATACGCCGGGGGCAGGTTTGATCAAGAATTTCGGGGCAGCGCTGACCATTGGTGTGCGCATTCCAATAACCAGCTTTTTGGTG
>CAIYES010000352.1 GCA_903925275.1 uncultured Bacteroidales bacterium | reverse complement strand
GGTTACAGAAGTTTTTGTTTACGATTTAATGGGCCGATTATTGTTACAACAAAAATTAGAAGGCAAAATCCAGCATGAAATTGATTTTTTCGCCGACTCTCAAATCCTGATTGTTTACCTTAAAAATCCAAACGGAAGTTTATGCCAGAAGTTATTGTGGGGGTTTAACAGATTTTGAGCAGATAAGATCCCGGCTTTTAATAAAACTATGCAAAAATGAAAAAGAACTTATACAGAAAAACAGTGATGGTATTGTCCATCATGTTATTGTCAAATATAAGTTGGGCAACGTGGAATCCCAGCATGCCTTGTAATTATTCCATTGCATATTCAGTGACTACGGCAACAAGGGATAACCGGGGAATTGCACTAAGTCAGGATGGACAATATCTTTATCTGGGATACAATAATGGGCCAGACTTCAGAAAAATTCAAATAAGCAATAGGAATTATTTAGGAGGTAATACTACCGATCGCGCCAAGAATATAGCAATTGATGATCAGGGAAGAGTTTATACCACCGGACCTGATGGCAACCCTGTTAAAATATACAGCAGCGATCTCACAACACTGCTGTTTTCAATTCCAATGACCAAATGCGAAGGAATTGCAGTAAAAAGAGAAGCAGGTATTTTGTATCTATATGCAACTGAAAGAAATGCAGGCACATTGTCCAGGTTTTTATTAACTGAAAGTGGAATGAATATAACAGGCTATACGCTTAATGGTCTTGATGGTGATGGAGTTGTATCGATAACCGGAGGAAGTGGTATTCGTGGAGTTGCAATCGGACCAGATGGTAAAATACTTGTTGCAAATCCGGGAGCAGGTATAATATATAAACTGAACGCTGATGGAAGTGGACAGACAGATTATCATTATTCATCAAATGACAATCCTTATTATTTTGCAATTATTGATGGACAGGTATTTGTCACACACGGGAGTGCTTTTTCAGCTTCACTGGTTGCTGTTATTAACTACAATGATATGAGCTTAGCTGGCACCATCACTCCTCCATATGCTGCTTTGGGATTGAAAACAACTGACCCAGTTGATATGATAAGTGGAATAGCGGCTTTTTCTGATAATAAAGGGTTTTATATTACTTATGAAGATGGTTCGGCTAGTGATGATAGTTTCAAAGAACCTGTAATTAAAGTTAGTTTTCCTACAGTTCATAATATAACTCAAAACACTTTTTTTACAACCATTCAGTTGGCCATTAACGCTTCATCAAACGGGGATATCATCGAAGTGGATGCAGGAACGTATATTATTCCTGCAGGTACACAGCTAATTATCAACAAACAAATCACTTTACGGGCTAAAGCAGGTTTACCAGCAAAGCCATGGATAAGAACCAATCTGCTGAATTGGAGCGCATGTAATGTGCAAATTGCAGCAGATGACGTTATTGTTGACGGTTTCGAAATTGATAATGCCTTATATGGAACACAAGCAGGTTATATTGTTGGAGACTATGGTTCTGCCAAAAATAACTGGACGGTTAAAAATTGTAATATTCATGATGGAAGAAACGGTATAAGACCAATTGGCAATTATGTTACAATTGAATGGAATGATATTCATGGAACAAACAGCGATTGCATCAATTGTGAATATGGAAAATGCGGAGGCCTGAAGGTGACAAGAAACATTCTGCATTCCGAATGGGTCGTATCAGGCGGAAAACCGGCTGGTATCACTTATAATTGTGACGGTACAACCACAGGTGATGTTGAAATATCCTATAACTACTGCTATGCCTGCCGAACTTTTATTGATTTCCAGCATAATGGTGGAACGGGTCCTGCAAACAATATCCTGATCATGCATAATACTGTAGATTGGAAAATGGAAGCACTGCCTTCACCTGTCCCATCTACTGCAATCGCACAGCAGATGTCTATTGCTTTTTGGACAGGCAGTGGAAATTGGAATGCCTCTAAATTCACAATCCGTGACAATATATTTTCCCGCCAGAAATGGTACGCAATCGTCAATACAAGCGGAGCAGCCGGACCAATAGTCGGAACCCTGAATCTCAATAACAATCTTTTTTATCAATGGTATCTGGTTGATGCATACTACCCCGGTAATGCTTACCCGAACGAATGGCCGGCAGCAAGAGGCGCTGTAGGTTGGGATGTTACGGATGCTACGCCGTCGTTTACCAATGACCTTCAGGCTAACCCCTTATACGCAGCTACCGGTACCACCCCTGATTATTACTATGCTTTGTCTGCGGGGTCCCCAGCAAACAATGCTGCATCCGATGGTACGAATATAGGAGCATGGCAGTCTCCGGCGAATAAATGGAGGGGAACGGTTAGCACTGCATGGAATACAGCGGCCAACTGGACCGGAAATACCGTGCCTGCTGAAGATGCGAATATTATTTTCGATATCGCTGCAGTCAATCATTGTCAGTTGGATCAAAACCGCTCTACTACTAACATTACCAATGCCCAATCAACTTATCGGATGGTTACCAACGGTTTTAAACTCACGGTGAAAGGGGCTTTGAATTTTACAAATGGTGCCCAGATCGATGCTTCGGCAACCAACTCTGAAATTGAGTTTGCCGGTGCTGCGGCTCAATCCATTCCGTCAGGTGCATTTTACAATAATGAAGTTTATAGCCTAACGGTGAACAATGGCAGCAACGTTGTGTTAAATGGAACACTCCGTTTGTTGAATGCACTTACAGCCACCTCCGGACGATTAGACGGATTTGTTAATTCACCGTCATTCACCTTTGCCGGCACTTCATCACAAACGATCGGTAGTAATCTGTTTCTAAACGATATAGTGTATAATCTTACCATTGGTAATGCCAATGGTGTGATACTCAATACCGATTTGACCGTCAACAACTCTTTGACCATTAATCCGGGAGCGCTCTTTCTTATTTCTCCGGAAAAAAAACTGAATGTGGCAGGAACCCTTACCAACAATGCCGGGTCATCGGGTTTGGTTCTGCAGTCAAATCCCACAGGAACTGCATCACTGCTGCATCATACGGACAATGTATCTGCTACTGTGCAACGATGCATCAGCGGACTTACTGAAGCATGGCATTTCATTTCTTCTCCTGTGTCGGATCAAAGAATCGGAGGTTCATGGTTGCCTTCAGGTACATATGGCAATGGCACCGGTTATGATTTATATCTATGGCATGAACCTATCAGCGACTGGATTGCCAAGACCGACAGCGCTTCGCCAGTCAATTGGAAAACGGTGCACCCGGGAAATAATTTCATGCCAGGCCGTGGCTATCTTTATGCGGTGCAGGAAACCAATCCTATAAAATCATTTGTTGGAAATTTAAACAACGGACCGTTAACTTTTGGACTTACAGCCAGTGGAACAACACCAGGTTGGGTTGGATTTAACATGATTGGGAACCCCTACCCCTCATCTGTCGATTGGCAAGCCGTTACAGGATGGTCACGAACAAGTTTGGTCAGCAATGGCGGGGGGTATGATATGTGGATATGGAACCCGGATGCAAACAATTACGGGGTTTGCAATTCATCTTCCGGAAGCGTCGGAACAAATTCCATCACAAGATACATCGCCCCGATGCAGGGATACTTTGTGCTGGCATCCGGCGCCGGAAGCATAACCATGGATAATCCTGTACGTGTACTTGATGATACCCACTGGTTCAAGAATCCTGTACAGAATGACAATACTATCAGCCTTAGTGTTAACGCTGATGCCGGTTACGGATTCGATGAGATACAACTTGGCTTTGGTTATGCTGCAAATGAAAACGGTGCCATAAAGTTGTTTAGTTCAGTGGCAACAGCTCCAAGCTTGTATGTATCTAAACCAACCAAGGAATACTCCGTCCAATATTATACCAACACAAAGCAAAACCCGGTTGTGCCGGTAAGCTTTAAACCTGGCGTGAATGGCAATTTTACCATCAATTGCCATTTTGATCAGAGCAAATTTGACAGCGTTGTACTTGAAGATCTTCAAATGCATTATACACAAAATATGAAAGCAACAAAAACATACAGCTTTCAGGCATCAGTTACGGATGATGCAAATCGTTTTGTACTGCGTTTCGGACCCGATAATAAACATTCGGGCAAGGAACTTCCCGCAAGAATATATTCAGATGGGACACATTTGATAGTTGACCTTTCATTGGTTCCGGAGGAAACAGAAATTTTTATTTATGATGTAATCGGACGATTGTTATTTTCGCAAACAGTAATCGGAGGGATTCAACATGACCTGACTTTTAATGCAGATGCTCAATTGTTGGTTATATACCTTAAAAACCCAAACGGAAGCCTTTGCAGAAAATTATTGTTTGGGAATAACAGGTTTTGACCTGGAATAAACAATGTTCATTTTGAGACGGTTATTCTCTTTTTGAGACAGCATTTCATACGTCAATGGGGTGAGTTTATTTTTTAATAAATGCATTACAATACGTTGGAAAGCATTTGTCACCTGGTACAATTTTTGTCAAGATCATATAATATTGACGTTTATCTGATAAAGAAATTATTGAAAGTGCTTTTTGCATCGAAAATAGTTTCATAATTTTTTTTATGTGCAATTGTGCTCATGAGAAGTTTTCAACTGTTAAATTTGCCAAAATCAATGAACCATTCATTTATTGATAAAAGCAATCATGCAGCCATCCGCAAACGGAAAAGCAAATACGTATATAACCATCCACATTTATAGAGTTTTACCATGCTAAAAGTTTATTTTTTTCGTAAGATATCTTTCCAAAAGATTTTACTTATCGCTTTTTCAGTGGTTATGTCAGGTTTTATAAATTCAGGATGGGGACAGACAACCATTTACACCCAGAACTTTAACGGTTTGCATAATTGGACTTTCGATGGTACTTCTCATTTTTCAGTTGGTGCTCCAACTGCGGGAAACACTTGTACCGCCGCACGATCAATACCTCATATTTTAGGGACGGTTTTAGATGGGACCTATTTGGATAGTTGGACAGAGGCAAATAGTTATGCAATCAGTCCTTCTTTTGATTGTTCTGCCTTCAATGTTATTAGCCTTTCCTATTATAGCTATTCAGATTTTGAGCCAAATTATGATTATGGTTATGTTTATATCTCAGGTGATAATGGCAGCAATTGGACGAAAGTTGAAACATATAGTGCAACTGAAACAGGATGGACGTTACATAATATAGATATTTCAACTGCATGTGCTGGGAAAAGTCAGGTGTTAATTAAGTTTACGATGAGTTCTGATGTAGGCGACCGTAGAACAGGGTGGAATGTTGATGATCTGTCAGTTACAGGAAGCCTGGTACAGGTTACAAGTACCGCAGGAGGTGGTACCTGGAGTACAGGCAGTACCTGGGTTGGTGGTTCTGTGCCGGGGACAGGGGTTTCAGTCATAATTGTTGGCCCTGTTAATATTGGAGCAAACCTGACCCAAACTTCCGCTGGGTCGGTGACTGTTAACAATGGCGGCACACTTACTATAACTGGTGGTTCCACCACTTTCGGTGCATTGACTGTCAATACCGGCGGCATAGCTACCCTGAACCGAAACACAAGCGTGCTCGGTGCTACGAATATAACCGGCACCATAAATTTCGGCTCTACATCCGGAACTTCCCGGACAATGACATTCGGCGGTGCCGTTACACTTAATAATGGTGCCGTATGGAATGAAAGTAACGCTGATGGGATTCCTACTTTCAATTTTTCCGACTCCTTCACAAACAATGCTACAACGTTAACCGCTCAAACCGGAACGCATACATTTTCCGGTACCACCAAAATAATCGGTGGGACAAAAGCTACTTCCATACCCACTGCAATATTTACAGGCGCTTATACGAATAGCGGAACATTGACGATTTCAACATCGCTTACTGTCACGGGTGCAGCTATCAGGCTTACCAATGACGGTACAATTACGGCCACAACAGCTTTATCAGGTACAGGTGGCGTAACCCAGGGTGGTACAGGTGTTTTAAATCTGGGCGGCACATCTACCATAACAACACTTACTGCAACTGCTGCTGGCAACATTGTAAATTATACAGGTGTTGCACAAACAGCTAAGGTAACAACCTATCGTAATCTTACCCTCTCAGGTTCAGGAACAAAAACATTCGCCACCACGCCAACTGTAAATGACATACTTTCGATGGAAGGAACTGCATCAATTGTCGTAACAGGTGCTGCGGTTGTTACATACGGCGCAAATGCTACATTGCAATACAATAAACCAGCTGCATATACTGCCACTGCTGAAGAGTGGATAGCTACTTTTGGAGCAGCAGGTGGGGTAATTATTGCCAATACCGGAACAATTACAACAGGGGCTGCAAAGGTTTTAAGTGCAGGGGTTCCACTTACAATCAATAATGGTGCGGCACTATCCACAGGAGCCACCAATACATGGACGCTGATTGTTGGAGGAATAACCTCAGTTTCCGGAACATTATCACTCACCAACACAGGCACCAAAACGTTCACAGGAGATGTGACCATCAATTCAGGTGGCACCTGGAATGAACCAGATGTTGCAGCGATTGGTTTTGCAGGCAACTTTACAAATAATGCTGCAACTTTTTCTGCAAACACCGGTGTACATACCTTTAGCGGTGCAACCAAAGTGTTAAGCGGAACAACGGCCACTGTTATTCCTTCAGCAACCTTCACAGGAAACTATTCAAATAACGGAACGCTGACATGTGCAACAGTGCTTAATGTTACGGGGGCTGTAGTGGTACTTACAAACAACGGTACAATAACAGCCACAATTGCACTATCAGGAACAGGAGGATTAACTCAGGGTGCCACCGGCGTTTTAAATTTGGGTGGAACGACCGGCATAACTGCACTTACAGCAACTGCTGCAGGCAATACTGTTAATTATACAAGTGCTGCACAAACAGCTAAGGTTACAACATATGCTAACCTTACACTTTCCGGTTCTCTTGCAAAAACATTCGCTACTGCACCAACGGTAAATGGCATTCTTTCCATGGAAGGCTCTGCAACATTGGCTATAACTTCCGGAACCCTACTTTATGGTACAGCTGCTACGCTACAATACAATACGGCAACATCAAGAACCGTGAGTACTACCGAATGGATAACACCTTTTACAGCGTCCGGAGGAGTTGTTATTGCCAATACCGGAACAATCACCCTGAATGCTCCCAAAGTTGTTAACGCTCCACTTATGATATCGGGCGGGACATTGAATCTTGGTGCCGGGTTAACTCATACCTGTAATGGTGTCGTAACGCTGACAACAGGGACCTTAAACAGCGGTTCCAGCCTCTTTAAAATTACCGGAAGTTTTAATGTAACAGGTGGCACATTTACTCCAGGCACAGGAACAATTGAATATAATGCTGCCGGTGCTCAAACATGTGCAGCTGTTATTTACAATAATCTGACACTTTCTGGCAGTGGCGCAAAAACTACTACCGGTGCTACCATCAATGGGATTCTTTCCATGGAAGGAACTGCAACAACAACCGGAACGGTTGCAACATATGGTACTGCAGCTACATTACAATATAAGGGAACCGGCGCTCAAATTACAGGAATTGAATTTCCTGAAACATGGACCGCTACAGGTGGTGTAATTATCGACAATGCTGCAGGCGTGACGCTTAACGCCTATTCTACTGTTAGCAGCTCCTTGTCTATTAATAGTGGTAAACTGTTCCTGATTGCTTCAACGGCGAAATTGAATGTCACAGGAACCCTGACCAATAATGCCGGATCATCGGGTTTTGTGCTGCAATCAGACGCGGCCGGAACAGCAATGCTGATGCATAATACCAATAATGTGCCTGCTACGGTGCAACGATACATCAGTGGAGTAGCGCAAGAATGGCATTTCCTTTCTTCTCCGGTTTCAAATCAGAGTATCAGTGGTTCATGGTTACCTTCCGGCACCTATGCCAATGGCACAGGTTATGACTTGTTTGTATGGGATGAACCCTCCAGTTTCTGGATTTCCAAACTCGACAGTACTTCGAATGTCAATTGGCATACAGTACACCCGGGAAGTAATTTTGTTGCCGGTCGTGGCTACCTTTATTCTTTTCAAGTTTTCAACCCTACAAAAGCGTTTGTTGGAACCTTGAATAATGGTGCAGTAAATTGGGGGCTTACCATGATCGGTTCCGATCCAATTTTGCGGGGGTTCAACATGGTTGGCAATCCTTACCCGTCAGCTGTTGACTGGCAAGCATCTTCCGGCTGGGGAAGGTCCAATTTAGTCAGCAGTGGCAGCGGGTATGATATGTGGATATGGAATCCGATTGCAAACAATTACGGCGTGTGCAATTCATTTCCGGGCAGTGTTGGAACCAATTCTGTATCAAGATACATCGCCCCAATGCAGGGATATTTTGTACGGGCTTCCGGTGCCGGGACCCTGAGCCAGGGAAACGCGGTACGGGTACTTAATGATAACTTCTGGTTCAAGAGCCTGGAACAAGAGGACTATAAAATAAGCCTCATTGTAAACGCTGATGCCGGTAAAGGATTTGATGAAATTCAGCTAGGCTTTGGCTATGATGCCAATGAAAACGGCGCCATGAAGTTGTTTAGCACGATAGAAACAGCTCCAAGCCTTTATTTACCTAAACAAACAGGTAATTTCTCTGTCCTCTATTTTACCAATACCAAAAAAAATACTGTAGTGCCGGTTTGTTTTACACCGGGTATGGATGGCACGTTTACCATCACTTGCAATTTTGACCAGAGCAAATTCGATAGTGTATTACTCGAAGACCGTCAAACCCATTACAGCCAAAATATGAAAACAGCCAAAACATATAGCTTTCAGGCATCAAAAACTGACAGTGCAAATCGTTTCGTTTTGCGTTTCGGACCAGATATATATCGTCCAAACACCCCAATTCCCGCTAATGTTTATTCCGACGGTACACATTTAGTCGTTGATCTTACTTTGGTTCCTGAAGAAACAGAGGTTTTTGTTTATGATATACCGGGAAGATTATTATTACACAAAAAATTAGCAGGCGAAATCCAACACAACCTTGATATTAATACCGATGCTCAAATTCTGATTGTTTACCTTAAAAACACCAATGGGAGCCTATGCCGGAAGTTAGTCTGGGGAGTAAAATAGGTTTACGGTTAAAAATGCCAATATTCGATGAATCCTCTCATCAAAAAACGAATCAGCAAAATAGTAATGCCTTGAATTTGTTGATATTTTCAACCGGAATAGGTTGGAAACAGTAAAATTATTTTATACCTTTGCCGCCAATAAAGGGTTTAAAAACCGTAGCATAAATCATATAACATATTGACTAGATGAAAATTACAATGAAGGTAGCCTACGCGATTTTAAATCCTTGTTCTGTACCAGAAAATGGCTTTTCAGAATGTTAATAACCAGCTTGAGACAACTTTTCCCGTTTTGAGACTATTCTATAGACCTACACGGTGCCCCCTCTTTCACATGTCACTGTTTATCAATGTATTAGCAAATTAAGCATGCACTGGCACAATGATTGTATTATTATAAGAACAAACGCAATAAACACAATCACTGCAAAAAAAGAAATTGAATCATAAAAAATCTACAACTACAAACAAACAAACAACAATTAACAAACAATCAAAAACCAACCAAACCATGAAAACAACATTGAAAATTTTCGCAGCAATTCTTCTGATCGCAGGTTTTTCATCCAACCTTATGGCTCAGGGATCAACAAAAAGCAACAATGCAAACGCTGAAATAAAAACAGCAATTGCGCTTACAAAAGTAAATCCTTTGGAATTCGGTAAACTGGCAGTAACAGGAACAGCTGGTACTGTTGTTCTGACTCCAGCAGGTTCACCAACTGCCACCAATGTTCAGCTTTTAAGTGGAACAACCCGTACTGCAGCGTCTTACACCTCGACTGGTTTAGCTTCAGCAACTTATGTAATTAATATACCGACTTCTCCTATTACAATTATAACAGCAGGCGGTGGTACTGCTACAAAAGAAATGACCGTTGACAATTTTGTTTGTTCAAAAGGAGCTACAAGCGCATTTGATATTACAGGTGCCGATGCTTTTACTGTTGGCGCTACCTTGAATGTTGGCACTGCTCAAGATGCCGGAACCTATACAGGAACATTTAACGTAACGATTGATTATAACTAAATTCAACTGTCTGCTATACCGAAAGAAACAGCCTGCAAAAAATGTCTCGCCTGTTTCTTTCGGAATAACAGCATCTTACAAAAAATTGCAATACAATTTCATAATTTTTCAGCATAAACAAAATAAGAACATATTCCGGGATTCCCCACATCAAATCAAACATTCCGGTTTTCAACAAATCAGACTCAGATAATTCACCCCCCCAATTCAGTCAGTCAAAACAGGTAGTCCTACATTAAAGCTTAAAAACTAACAGTTCATCTTAAACACTACAAGTAAAATCTCAACTAAGTGATAACCCTGAACATACATAAACGGTTTTTAAAGTTGTTGTTTTCAACAACCGTTTTATGTTTATGTTTCAACTTTTCTATAGCTCAGCCTCCCCTGCCGTCGCACAGTAACACCGCCCAGGTACAATCTCAGATCAATGCCACCGTTGTCACCGCACTTACACTTTCAGAAACACAGGCACTTCATTTTGGAACAATGTCGGTTCCAACCGGGGCAGTAGAAGTTTCGCTATCGACATTGACCTACAGACAAGCCTCTATTCCTGCAAACATTCAGCTATTCAACCTGGCACCGGTTCCGGCTAATGCAGCCTATACCGTTTCTGGTTCGGCCGGCGCTTTGTATGCCATATCCTTACCTCCGGATAATACTGTTACAATCACTGAAGGAGCAAACCCCATGCATGTGGACAGCTTTATAGCCAAAACTGCTTCAGCAGGCGTTGACGGTCTTACCGGAATTCTGGACGGATCGGGTAATGACAGTTTTGTCGTCGGAGCAACACTGAAACTGTTAAACGCTCAACCCGTGGGAACTTACACCGGAACATTTGATGTAACGATAAATTATTACTAAAGTTTTTTTTCATAGTTAAGAGGGGGAGTTCCAAATGTTGGAATTCCCCCTCTTCTTTTTATTACATCAAGAGGTTTCTACTGCCCTTTCACTTCATCCCCCCCCTCTGTTTCCTGTTGATTGATCACACAACACTGGTATCGGTATCCTCATACCTGATATTGGAAACCTTTTCTTTTTAACACCTTTACCCACTCACACCTTCTCCGCACAGGAGAATAGCAATAGCCTCTCCTCAACGGAGAAAGGGGATGAAGAGGAAAATCTGGGAAATTACGTTTGAAATTGAAATCGACCTGGTTAAAAAGAATCTAGAAAAATCACTGCAATCTTAGAACCCCATCGGGGTGATATCTTTGTAGCAAGAGAAAAGCGGACCATTTTAAGAGCCCCATCGGGGCGACATGGTTATTGAACCAGTCAAAGCATAGCTATTGAATTTATTAAACATTAGGAAGAATAATCTATTTCGCAGCTACGCTGCTTAGTTATTCACGCCCTGTTATTACTATAAAGATTAGGCAGCTACGCTGCCAATTGAAAGCAAGTGGAAAACCCCCGGAAATTCTTCTTGATCCGAGAACGGTAAGATTATGTCATCCTGGATTTTAGCATGTTAAATAATTATTGTACACAATTTTACAAATATTATAATTTCTATTGTTATAAACATTAATAAATCAATAGGCACTTTTCGTTATTTATTAGATGTATTATATTGAATATCTGATTATAACAACATTATTATAGATTGTCTGCGTTTAAACATGCCAGGCAATTTGTAAAATTTCATTTCATAAATATTTTTATAACTTACTGATATACAATTATTAGAAAAATATATGTAAAATAATTGCAACGAACTGAACATAATTGTAAAATATGTTGTATATTTGTAAATATCTAATCATACAGTAAAAATATATTTATCATTTTATCAACCTTTACGATTAGCATAAAAAAAATTATCAACCAAAATGAAAACACCAATCATCATATTCGCAGTTCTTTTAATGATGGTAGGTTTTTCAACCACAGTTGACGCACAGAATTCAAGAACTACATCTGCCGGAGCAAATATTGTGAAGGGTCTCACATTAACTGAAACCACTCCACTGCATTTTGGTTCGATGTCAATTCCTACATCCGCAGTCAATGTTGTCCTGACAACTGCAAATGAACGGTACTCTTCTTCCCCTGAAAATATTACCCTGTTGTCACAATTTCCTGTTTCCGAAAATGCCACCTACACTGTGGCAGGTTCTGAGGCTGCAACCTATGCAATTACATTACCATCAAATGGAAGTGTTACAATATCCAATGGTTCAAAACAAATGGATATTGTGGACTTTGTAGCCCACACTGTCTCTGCAGGTGTTGACGGAAATGCTGGTCATCTCGATGCTTCAGGTGTTGACAGTTTTTCCATCGGAGCAACATTAAAATTGGAAAATGAACAGCCATTCGGAAATTATACAGGAACATTTGGAATAACTGTAAATTATAACTAATTTTGACTTTCTTAAATAAAGAGGAAGGCTCGTGTACCGGGTCTGATTTTTTATTTAATTGAACATCAGGTTTGTTCCTGTTTCAAAAATAATCAACAAAAATTTGAACTATGCAACATAAATGGTTAATGATGCTGATTTTTATGTCGGGGCTGTTTTTCCAATCGATGGCACAAGGCGATTTGTTGATAACACCAACCCGTGTAGTTTTTGATGGGAACAAACAAAAAGAAGAGCTCAATTTGGTTAACATTGGAACAGATACGGCCATTTATTCCATCTCTTTTCTCCAATACAACATGAAAGAGGACGGAAGTTTTTCAAATGTTGCGAAAGGTGATTCGGGACAGATGTTTGCTGACCCCTATTTGCGCATATTTCCGCGTAAGGTAACGTTGGCTCCGAGAGAGCCACAGGTAATTTCGCTGCAATACCGGCATAAACCAGATATGGCGGCAGGTGAATATCGTTCGCATTTGTACTTCAGAGCAGAAAAAAACACCAAGCCACTCGGTGTGGAAAATGAGACCAACGACTCAACACAATTAAAAATTCAGTTAATACCCATTTATGGGATAAGTATTCCAATAATCATTCGCTCAGGTGCAGTGAATGTAAGCGCTACACTAAGCGATTTAAAAATGGAAATCCGCCAAGATACGATACCATATCTTAAACTCGTTATAAACAGAACCGGCAATATCTCCATTTATGGTGATCTTACGGTAGAATATGTTCCTCCTCAAGGCCAATCGTTTCAAATTGGCATCTTAAAGGGTATGGGAGTGTATACGAACATTAACAGACGAAATGTTTCAATAAAATTACGAAAAGCTCCCGGAACGAATTTACAAAACGGAAAATTGATCGTGAAATATATGAGCAACGATGATAATAAAATACCCGTAGTGTACACAGAGGGTGAGTTGTACCTGAGTAGTGAAAAATGAAAAGTGAAAAGTGATTCATATACCAGTTTTTTTAAGATGTTGTTTCCAACAACATCTTTATTTTTTTGTGTCATATTTTCTTTCGCTCAGCCTGCATTACCTCCACGATCTCTGACTGTAACTCCCACTCAGGCTATTCAGTTTGGCTCACTTTGCTTAACAGGGAGTTCGGGAGGAACAGTTACGATAGGCTGGGATGGAAGCAGAATGTCAACTGGGGATATTATACTGTTATCAATAGCGCCATCTGCTCAACCAGCCATTTTTGAAATAAAATTGTGTCAGGGAAGGAGTGTGATTATTACTTTCAGCGCCACTACCACGTTAACCGGCAGCAATGGGGGATCGCTCATGCTCGAAATTGGACCGACAGAACAAGGAGGTAACAGCGCCGTTTTTGCTACAAGTAACGATTGTAACTTTACAACTCCCTTGCGTGTGGGTGGCACGCTTCACATACCAGGCACAGCTCTTCCTGGCAGCTACTCGGGTGGTTTCGAAATTACCTTCAATCAGGAATAGTTAATGAACATGCACAATTTCATCGGTAAAATTAAAGAATACCGTATGCAGATTGTACAAGCCAGGTTTTTCTTTGTACTTAAATTCCTTTTTCTATCGTTAATGTTGGTTACTTCAACTGCAGTTGAAATTAACGCACAAGTTAATTCCACTGACGAAAAAGCAGATACCTCTTTCCATTATGATGAAATTAATGTCCTCTTTATAGTCGAAGGATATGGAGATTTTTATTCAGATGTGATCTATACCATCACTGACTCACTTTATGTGAATGTTGAAGATTTATTCAGAACGCTTAAAATTGCCTGCATTGCCGGGCAAAAAGGAGATAGTCTTGGCGGATTTATTGAGCGTGAAAGCCGGACGTATGTTATTGACTATAAGACAAACCAAATAAAAGTCGGAGAAAAAATAATTAATTCCCAACACAGGCTTATTAAAGAAATGGGTGCACTCTATATGGAATCGTCCTTATTTGCTGAAGCATTTGGTATAACCTTGACTTTTAATTACAGAGCCCTCGCTATCATATTAAAATCGAATTTTGAGTTGCCCGTTATCAAACAACAGCGCATTGAAAAACTGCGAAACAACATGTCGAAAGTTAAAGGCGAAATAAATGCCGATACTGTTGTGCAACGGAACTATCATTTTTTTAAGGCTGGTATGTTCGATTGGTCAGTAGCTTCTTCTCAAACATTGAATGGGCCATGCAATAATCGCTTTGTATTGGGTGTCGGGGCAGAACTTCTTTTTGGCGAAGCCGACGTGTCTTTAAATTTTTATGATCAGCAAAAAATAACCAATCGACAGATTCAGTACCTGTGGCGTTGGGTTGACAATGATAAACGAATGATTAAGCAAGCTCAGGTCGGAAACATATCCCTTCAAACCCTCGCATTTATTAACTACCCGATAATTGGCGCGGTTGTTCGAAATTCACCAACCACAGTCAGAAAAGCAAAGGGTTATTACCCCATCAATGCCTACACTGAGCCCAATTGGATGGTGGAACTATACATAAACAACGTTCTAGTGGATTATACACGAGCCGACGCTTCGGGGTTATATATATTTAAAGTTCCGATTGTTTATGGTTACACAACATTGAAATTGAAATTTTATGGCCCGATGGGCGAAGAACGAATCGAAGAACGTACTATAAACTTAACTTATACTGTTTTACCTGCTAAAGAATTTGAATATGGTTTGTCAGCAGGCATCATACAGGATACCAGTTTGAGCCGTTTCGGCAAAGCTGAATTGAATTACGGGGTAAGCCGTTATTTAACTATCGGTGGAGGCCTGGAGTATTTGTCATCCATCACAAATGGCCCTTTTATTCCTTATGCGAAGTTTACCGTACAGCCATTCAGCAAATTGGTGCTAAACGGAGAATATGCTTACGGTGTTAGAACCAGCGGCATTTTGAATTACTATTTTATAAAAAATGCTTTTTTAGAAATTGATTATACTAAATATGTTGCCGGACAACTTGCAATTCCTTTCAAATCGCTTGAAGAACGAAAGATTAAGCTATCGATACCTTTCAGCGTGAAAAAGATCAACGGCTTTGTCAATTTAAATTTCACGCAGCTTGTGTACAAGGATTTTTATTATAACCAGGGGAATGTAATGCTTTCAGTATCTTATAACCGTATCAGCGTAAATTCAACGACACAACTCAATTGGATTGATCAGATAACCCCATTTATCTCTACTGATCTGGCCCTGTTGTTCAGACTAAAAAATGAATATAACATCCGAATATCGTCTCAATATAATATATCCGAAGGCAGATTTGTAACGTGCAGGGCAGAGTTTGAGAAAAGAATTCCGAAAGGATATCTCTCAGTTTACTATGAAAGAAATATTTCCTACAACAATAATTCCCTGACATTAAGCTTCAAGTACGATCTGCCTTTTGCCCGAACCAATGTTTCTGCTTCTTATGGCACTGGCCATATTAATTTTTCGGAGAGTGCACAAGGCAGTATGGCATTCGGAGGCGGAAAGAACTATGTGCATGTAAGCAATAATTCCTCCGTTACGAAAGGTGGTATATCGCTCTATCCTTTTCTTGATTTGAATAACAATGGTATTTTCGATGCTGGTGAACATATGGTAAAATTATCTGCAGTCAGGATAATGGGAGGCAATGTGATTTTCAGTAAAAAAGATTCAATCGTGCGAATTCCTGACCTGAATGCCTTCATCAGTTATTTTGTGAGTTTTGACGACGTGGATCTTCCGAATATTTCCTGGCGTTTTAAAAAGAAACTCTACCAGATTTTAATTGACCCCAACCAGTTTAAGCGCGTTGACATTCCCATCATTGCTGTTGGTGAGGTTATTGGCACGGCCTATATGAATAAGGAACACTCATTGAAAGGCATTGGAAGAATTATAGTGAAATTTTACAAAAAAAACAGTGACATAGTAATTGCCGAAACACTTTCAGAATCTGATGGAAATATCGATTATATGGGACTGGCACCGGGCGAATATGTTGCCCGTATTGATGCAAAACAGTTGAGTAATCTGAGTTTTACAGCAGATCCGCCTCAACGGGAATTTACAATAAAAACAGTGGAAGATGGCGATATCGTAGAAGGTATCGACTTTATACTGACAAAAAATCAATAGGCAATTTATGGAATGGGATAAATCAGGATTTTGGTCACCAGATTAAACTGTTTTCCCCTCCTTATGGAATTCCTTTTTAATTCCGTTTAGCAAGTCATCGTATTTAATGATGTTGCTGTTCCGGCTCATGGCCATTACAGAGCAATATCGCACCACATTGAGGATTGACCCTCCCGAAAGTTCATATTTTTCGGCTATCTCATCGATGTTTACTAATTTTTCCAGTTCTGTTTTTGGTGAAAAAGTATTTCTCCAGATCAATCGCCGTTGTTCCGGGTTCGGCATGGTAAAATGGATCACGGTCTGAAACCTGCGCGCAAAGGCATCATCGATATTCGATTTAAGATTGGAGGCAAGAATGACCAGTCCGTTGTAATCTTCGATCCGTTGCAGAAGATAGGATGTTTCTAAGTTCGCGTAGCGGTCGTGTG
This sequence comes from uncultured Bacteroidales bacterium, assembly GCA_903925275.1. Classification (GTDB taxonomy): domain Bacteria; phylum Bacteroidota; class Bacteroidia; order Bacteroidales; family FEN-979; genus CAIVAT01. The sequence continues at coordinate 36,110 of CAIYES010000352.1, read as the reverse complement.
CATCCTTCACCTGTGTCCGTTTGCCGAAAAGCGCATCGGCCTCATCAAAGAAAAGGATAACATCCATCCGCTCTGCGGTATCGAAAATCCCCGACAGGTTTTTTTCCGTTTCGCCAATGTATTTGGAGACCACCATTGAAAGGTCGACCCTGAACACTTTTTTACCTGTATCTTTTCCGAGCAGTATGGTGGTAAAGGTTTTTCCGGTACCCGATGGACCATAAAACAGACATTTGTATCCCGGTTTCATCCGGGAGTCAAGCCCCCATTGATAAAGCACTTTATCACCATATTCAACCCATATTTTGATTTCATTGATTTGTGTCATCAACTCCTGGTCGAGAATCAGGTCTTCCCAGGTTTGCTTGGTGGTTAGCGTTTGTGCCGGAAAAGAGTGTGAAAATTCCGGTGTGTACTCTTTTCCCTTGATCAGTTGTTCCATCAGTTCAGCCGATGGGGCCAGAACGGCAGAAGTGGGGGGTTCCGGCCAGGGAGGTGTTTCCAGTAACAGGTACTTCAGCCGGAATAAAAAATGGGAATGAGAAAAACGGTCAATTGCCTTGAGTCTTGTTGGAATATCATCGCCAGCGAGGACAAACAGCACGGTTTCGAGTGTGGGAAGCAATCCATGGGAGTAGTTTCCCCTGATACAGCCGAATTCAACGAACCGTTGATCAGTGTCCGCGTTCTTAATCTGAAGACAATCCAGAAGTTGAGGCCGGATTACCGGGACAAGTGAAAGGATAAGACACAAACGGTCATCAAAATCCATTCCGTACCGGAAGATGAACTGGCAGTATTTATCCTCTTTCTTCTCCTTTTCAGGCGATGGCGGCGTAAACTGATAGATTGATCCTTCCGCATTGTCCTGACCAAAATAGAGTTTCAGACGGTGGTTCAGCACACCGGTAACCCAGTCAAGTTCTTTCTCCAGAAAAGAGCTTTTTTCAGGTACTTTTATGTTCAGGGTTGGTTCCATTCCACATGAATCAGATAATCATTCCACGGACATTTTATCAAAGTAATGTTCCAGGGCAGATAAGAAAGGAGGATATCGTGTGAGAGAACATCCACCCTTATACGGTAGTCATCACCGTTTATTTCAACCCATCCTTTCCGTTGCAGAAAGGCTTCACGGAAACCTCCGGTTGTTGTATTCTTAAGGGCAGTCCAGTACGCAATAACCGAATCCAACAAATCGATGATCTCCTGCTTCTCGTTTTTTGTCAGTTTTTGTTTTATGTCAACAGTCGCTGACAAAGGTATGCCACAAATCAATTTATTAAGCACCAAAATATTTTCATAGAATTTCCGGGAAGGTTCCACCATTTTTTGAATTAAAAATGCAGCGTGCATCCTGTGACGATCAGAGATGAAGGTTTTATCCCGGATCAGTCCGGCATTTTCAAAAAAGCGGGGTAAAAATGGAGCAATCAATACCAGACCGGCATTGCCGATCAGAAATCTCGCTTTCTCACTGAAAAGATCGACCGCTTTGCTTTTTCCGGGATATGGCTGAATTTCACCTGCCAGATCAACGAGTTCGGCTTTCAACCTGGAAAGTTCTTTTCCTGACAATCCTTTCACTTCAGCTTCTGATATTTCTTTTTGCCGACCCTTTCTCTTCCCGCGAACCGGTTTTTCAGAAAGGTCTTTAGCCTGAATCAGTACTTCCAGGTTATTCAGCATTGTGCTGATTTCGGCAAGTTTTAACGCTTCTTTATGAATGGTGACCAAGTAAAACAGCCTTTTAATCAAATCGTCCTGAAACCCTTTATGAAGTGGATATGCGTAATTTAACGACTTGATCTGATGAATAATGTTTTCCAACAGATTTTTCAGATTCCCTGGCATTCGTTGTGAAAACATTTCCAGGAATTTCATTTTATCTCCTGCCGCTATCAGTTGTAAAAAACGAGAAAGGGCTTGTTCCCTGTTCCACGAGGGGAGCTGATCACCGGAAAGTAATTCATAAAGAACGGCGATTGACCGATCATCTTTACTGTCGAGAACCTTTTTCACCCAGTCAACCGGGATAGCAGAATTACTTTCTCCGGATAATGGACTGGGGTAACCGTATTTTAAATAAAAAATGAAAGATTCAAAAATATGATTTTCATTGTAATTGTCAGGTTTTAATGTACTTTTGTCCTCATTGTTTGATACCGCAGATTGCTGTAAAGCCTTGACAATTGCTGCATCGAACATCGCCGCAAACTTTTCTGCCAATTCTGAGGAATTCAGCACACCGAGATCCAATTTTAGATGATCTATCCTGACGGTTGTTTCAGCATAACGATTTGCAATTTTTTCTATTTCTGGAAGAATTTTTTTTTCATACCTGGTCCTGGCTTGTGAAAGAGCTTCTCTCCCATCAGATATCAAAGGAAAACGAAGGTCAAGTATCAATTTTTCTATATACGATCGATGGCTCACCAAAAAAATTTTCAGAAAAACAAAACTGGGAATTTTTTTTTAATAAAAAAAGTTTTATTTTTGTTAAGTCAAAATAAGCACTGGAATGATTCATTTAGCACTGAATTTTCTACGACAACACCTTAGCAAGGAGTTAAATCTTAAACTTGGACTCACCCCGGCAACTGACAGCGTAAAAATAAGCCCTGTCAACAAGGATACTGCCCCCGATAATAAAATCCACCTTACCTTAGTAAACATTGAAGAGGAAAAGATTCTGAAGAATCAGAATTATTACAGAAAAGTCACTCCGGATAGTGATTTTTATACTGTAGTTAACCCTGAAATCAAAGTCAATCTTTACGTTCTGGCATCGGCGCAATTTGAAGAAAGTAATTATACTGAAGCGTTGAAGCAGATCTCTTATGTGATGACCATTTTCCAGGGAAAAAATGTTTTTAATCAGCAGGATTTAACGGGAGATGCCCAAACACTTGAAACACTCATTGTTGAACTTTACACACAAACGATAGAACAGAACAATGGTTTATGGCAGGCAATGGGAAGTAATCCTGTTCCTGCTGTCATGTATAAAGTACGGTTACTGCTTATTCAGGATAACAAAATGGCAGATCAGGTTTCGGAAGTAAAAGGAATTGGTATTGACCTGGTAAAAAAATCGCAGGTATGATTGTAACATGGTATAAGAAACTATTTTCAATAAATATCCAATACCAAACCTCCGGTTCACCTTCCTCAACCGGAATTATTCTTGAACCGGGAGCATCAACACGGTTGCTTTTTGATACGCATAAAATTCGTTGCCGGTTTGAACCCGGAAAGATCGATGTTTATGTTCCGGAGATCCAGACAGACAGTTCACCGGCCATTACCCCAGTTTGTCCATTGGAACTGAATGAACTGCTGTTTTTCAAATTAAATTTCAATGACAACGGACTGCTTGAAAAATTAAAATTTTTCCCTGATTCATCCAGCCAGGAATTGGGTTTCCCACTTTTATTTACAGGCACCAAAACTACCCTGACTGCTACCCCGGTAGCGCTACGGTATGAAAAGACCAGCTTCCTGTCAGGTATCGGTTCTTTTCTTGTCAAGGCCTCCGACGCTGGATTAAACAGTATTACCTATACATCATTTATTATAAAGAATCAGGCAGGAAAAGTAGTTTATTCAGGAGCAACAGCAAAAAACAATGAAGGATACTTTGTCTGTTCCTACGATCTGCAATTGTATTCTCCAGGGTTTCACACCTTAGAGATCGGATCTTTTTCCAAACTTGTCTTTTTCGATACCAAGAGTGAATTTACCGACTCGGTTCTGTTGATCCAGATCACCAGGAACGATAAATTAAAATATCCAACGACATTAAACAGCACTGCTTTTGTGAATTTTACCTATACGATTCCGAAACTTTAACAATCAATAATTTTTATCTTAAACCGACAAATATGGCAACAGCTTACAAAACCCCGGGAGTTTATGTAGAAGAGATCTCAAAATTCCCACCATCAGTCGCCGAAGTGGAGACTGCCATTCCGGCTTTTATTGGTTATACTGACAAGGCGAAAAAGGTAACCGATGACGACCTTTTAAATGTTCCCACACGGGTAACCAGCTTGCTTGAGTTCGAACAATACTTCGGGGCAGGACCTTCTTATGCTGACATTTCTGTTAGTCTGGACATGAACAATGTTCCTGAGGAAGCTACTACAGTTGTTAACAGCAGTAAATACCTGCTGTACGACAGCTTGCGGTTATTCTACGACAATGGAGGAGGTGCCTGTTATATTGTTGCTGTCGGGAAATATGGAAGCGAGATAGAGTTGGGCGATACGACCAAAGGATTGCGTGGTGGACTGGAACAGTTAAAAAAATATGATGAGCCAACATTGATTCTCTTCCCCGATGCTGTTGCGCTTACCGTTGATAAACTTGGTTCCCTGCAACAAGCTTCTCTGGCACAGTGCGGACTTTTGGGCGACCGATTTACGATCATGGATATCAAAGATTCAGCAACAGGCAACACGTTGAACACAGATGTGGAAGCGTTCAGGAATAATGTCGGGATGAACAACCTGAAATACGGTGCCGCATACCATCCATGGGTCAAAACCGTATATGACAAGACGTTTGAATTCCGGAATATCAACAGTCATCTCAAAAAAACGGGTCTTGCCACAACGTTTAAGGTGCTGGTGAAAGATACCGATGTGGATGAAAACGGTAAAAAGATAAAAGAGCGTTTGATCGACGTGGAAAGTCTTATCGCTGATAACAATGCAATTGCTGCCAGTATTGCAGCCTTTATCACAGCACAGGCAGCCGGCGATACAATCAGTAATATCTTCAATGGTAAATTTACTGCATACATCAACACACCTTCGGTAGGAAACCTTAAATCCGTCCTCAATTTCATATGGGATGTATTGGTCAACATTGATGGTTTGCTGATTAGCAATGTTGCAAATGCATCTACAAAGGTAATTACGAATCCCGACTTCCTGGCTTCGGCTAAATCGTTCGTTACCAGCAATGTAAAGGGAAGCATGCAGGATCTCATCGATCTTGATAATGAAGCATTGCTTCTTACAAAGGATTTGTTTAACAGTGCCAATACCTACGGTAGCTATTCTGCAAAATTTTTATCAGATCAACTGAAAGCAATGGTTATCAGCGCAGTGGCTCCCAATTTTATTTCGGGGCCTGCTGAAACGGATAAAATTTCACAGTGCGCAGGTAAACTGAAAGAGATTTATACGGTTGCCTCCAATGCGGTCAATTCAATTACCCAGATGGGCTTTGCCTATGAAAAAACGCAAGCTGACAGTGTTTTAAAATACATGCCGTTTTACAAGGGCATTCTCAATACCCTGAATTCAAAATCTACTCTCTTGCCGCCATCAGGCGCTATTGCAGGTATCATGGCAGGGGTTGATTCTACCCGTGGTGTGTGGAAAGCTCCGGCAAACGTGAGTATCAATTCTGTGAACAGTGTATCGGAGTTTATTGACGATTCGATCCAGGAAAACCTGAATGTTGATCCGAATGCCGGAAAGTCGATCAATGCCATCCGTCCTTTTACAGGCAAAGGCGTTATTGTATGGGGTTCAAGAACCCTGGCCGGTAATGACAATGAGTGGCGCTACGTTCCGGTTCGCAGATTCTTTAATTTCGTGGAGGAAAGTTGCAAAAAATCAACATCCTGGGCTGTTTTTGAACCCAATGATGCCAATACCTGGGCAAAGGTACGCGGCCAGATCGACAATTTTCTGAACAATCTGTGGAGAAGAGGTGCCCTTGCAGGAGCCAAACCGGAACATGCCTATTATGTTAATGCCGGTTTGGGTTATACCATGACCGCACAGGATATACTCGAAGGAAAACTCATCATTGAGATCGGTCTTGCTGCAGTTCGCCCCGCTGAATTCATTATCCTGAGGTTTTCCCATAAATTACAACAATCCTGAAAAATAAATAGTTTTTAACAAAATCAATATAAGATAATATGGCAACAAAATATCCTTTACCGGTATTTCACTTCAGGGTTGACTGGGGTGGCACAAGCTTCGGATTTTCAGAAGTATCCGGATTAAACATGGAAACCCAGGTTATCGAATACCGCGATGGTGCAAGCCCTGATTATTCGACCATCAAAATGCCTGGAATGCAGAAATATGGTAACCTGACACTGAAACGTGGTGTTACTGCTGCCGACAACGAATTTTACAACTGGTGGAATACCCATCAGTTAAATAAAATCGAACGCAGGGATATCACCATTAGTTTGCTTAATGAGAACCATGAACCCGTCGTTGTGTGGAAAGTCCGCAATGCATTTCCTGTGAAGGTTGACGGAGGTTCACTAAAGGCAACCGGCAACGAAGTTTCAATAGAATCGTTGGAGATTGCACATGAAGGGATTTCCGTTGAGAATAAGTAACAATCGTTTAACGGGTACCTCTAGAAAAAAAAATGGCTGATACAATCAGATATCCTTTACCCGGATTTCATTTTTTAGTGACCTTTGATGGTTTGCCGGGTGGAATAGCCATCATTGATTCACAGTTCTCTGATGTCTCAGGACTCTCAGCAGAACTGATTACCGAAGAGTTGATGGAAGGCGGAGAAAATCGATTTGTTCATAAGCTACCGGTTAGGGTCAAGTTCCCCAACCTGGTGCTTAAACGGGCGCTTTTTCCGCTTTCCACACCACTCATCATCTGGGCACAGGATGCCATAAATAACCTGGACATCAATACCTGCAATGTGTTGGTTACACTACTCAACGATGTCCATATGCCTGTGAAGATATGGAATTTCAGCAATGCTTACCCTGTAAAACTTCAAATCTCTGATTTCAAGGCAAGCGACAACACAGTGGTAATTGAGACCATTGAACTTGCTTATGATTATTTTCATGAAATAACACCATGGTAACATGCCCATTGAGATAAATGACTTGGAGATCCAGGGTGAAATCCGTGATACGCCTGCAGAACGCCCCGTTATCAAACCCTTGATCGACGATACAAAGCAGATCAGAAAAATACTTGATGAAATTATCAAAAAGATAGAATCCAAAAATGAACGCTGATGGTTGACATCATTTCTGAAACAGGACATCTGACCAAGTTAACCCTGACCGCTTACAAAAACAATAATTTTACGCAAAAAGATCCGGATGCCGGTGAATATGCAACCATGTTCAATCCTGCGTCCATCTCAGTCAAATTACAAATCGACCGGGAAGAGAAACAGGCGAACGGATCCACTTCAAGTGAAATGCAATTTAAAATGATCAAACCACAGGATTATACCATCGAGTTCGTTATCGATGGTGTAAAACCTGTGAATGGCGAGAAAAAAGAGGTTCCGGCTGAGGTTCAGAAACTGTTAAAAGTTGTGTATACCTATAAATCGGACCAACATAAGCCCAACTATGTCATGGTGCGCTTCGGATCAGTGCTGCTGAAATGCGTGCTGAAGACGGTTGATATTACCTATAATCTCTTTTCCCCCAATGCAAAGCCATTAAGGGCTATAGTGATATGCATTTTTACCAGTTGTATTGATCAGGAACTGAGTGAACTCATTAACAGTAAGAACTCTCCTGATCTCACCCATAAACGCATTGTAAAAGATGGCGACAAGCTGATTTCCATGGCCAACAACATATACAGGAACAACGATTATTATATGGATGTAGCCAGGAAGAACAAGTTGAATAATTTCCGGAAGATGGAATCCGGTACCGAGGTTTTTTTCCCCCCGTTAAAAAAAGCAACTAAATAAAATGCCTGACAGCCGACTGGTTCCAACTCCCGCTCCAAGCGATTTGCCTACCTACACAATTCTGGTGGAAGGAGCAGAGATCAATTCAGCGTATCGTCTGCTCTCAGTTATGGTTACCAGGGAATTATCAAGAATTTCACAGGCTGAAGTTGTATTTCTTGACGGAGATGTTTCGACAGAAGATTTCCCGGTCAGCAATACCGACGACCTTATTCCCGGAAAAGCCATCGAGATCCAGGCCGGGTATCATGGAAACAATGAAACGATCTTTAAAGGAATTATCATAAAACACGCTGTAAAAATATTGAAATCAGAAGCTTCCACGCTAATCATCACGATCAAACACCCTGCTTTCATCACCACATTGAACAGGAAGAATAAAGTATTCCGGGATAAGAAGGACAGCGATGCAATCGAAGAAATACTGGGTGAGGCAAGTGTGGATAAAGAGGTGGAATTGACCAATGTACAGCATGAAAGTATGGTTCAGTACAATGCCACCGACTGGGATTTCATCAACCTGCGGGCCGAAGCGAACGGTAAAATCATAATACCCGGTAACGACAAAATCATCATTAAATCTCCTGATCTGACTGCTGCCCCGGCACTTTCACTCTATTACGGATCATCCATTCTCGAATTTGAGGCTGAGATCGATGCGCGGAAATCCTTTGACAGTTACATTTCCTCAACCTGGAGTGCGGCAGACCAGGAATTAAAAACCAATGAAGAGTTTGAGACCACCGTCGCTTCGCCACAGGGGAACCTCGCTGTATCGGATCTCTCTTCTGCGATCGGTACCGGTAATTATGATGTTTTTATAACAGCACCTGTGGAGGAACAGGAAGCCGATGAGCTGACTAAATCAAAAATAGTCAGAAACAACCTGGCAAAGATCCGTGGAAGAGTTAAATGCATCGGCATTGCCGGAGTTAACCCCGGGGATATTATTAACCTGAATGGCGTTGGCGACCGCTTCAACGGCCGTGCCTTTGTAAGTGGGGTGAAGCATTCAATAGCTGATGGAACATGGGAGACAGATATCCAAATCGGCCTTTCCCCGGTTTTTTATGCAAACCTGTATGATGACATCAATGAAAAACCTGCTTCTGGTTCACTTCCTGCGGTAAACGGGTTGCAAATAGCGAAAGTGATCGCCCTGGAAAATGATCCCGCCGGAGAGGACAGGATAGAGATTAAGCTGCCCAACATCAATGATAGTGACAGCACCTGCTGGGCAAGGGTAGCTACGCTGGATGCAGGCGACACGCGGGGAAGTTTTTTTCGCCCCGAATTGAATGATGAGGTGATCGTCGGATTCATTGACGATGACCCAAGAAAAGCAGTAGTTCTTGGCATGCTGAACAGCAGCAGCCTGCCGGCACCGATCGCTGCAGCGGATGCTAATAACATCAAGGGGTTTTATACCCGGTCGAAAATGAAAGTGGAGTTTGACGATGAAAAAAAGATTATCACGATCGAAACACCTGCAGGAAATACATTGGTATTCAGTGAAGAGGATTCAAGCATCTCGCTGATCGACCAGAATTCAAACAAAATAAAAATGACAACCGATGGTATCAACATGGAGAGTGCGAAGGATATCAGCATAAAGGCCACAGGGAATGTAAAGATCGAGGGTGTCAATGTCACCGTCAAAGCAAGCGCTTCTTTAAAAGCGGAAGGTTCTGCTTCGGCCGAAGTTTCTGCTTCAGGAACTACAACGGTTAAAGGAAGTATGGTTCAAATTAATTGATTAAATGATCTGAAGATAGGAAATGGAAGATTTTAAATCGTTTTTAGGAACCGGATGGAGTTTCCCTCCGGAATTTTCAAAAGTCCGGAAAGCAGTAAAAATGATCTCCGATGAGGAGGATATCCGAAACAGCCTTGAAATACTTCTTGCAACCCGGATCGGCGAAAGAATCATGCACCCTGATTATGGATGTAACCTTAATGAGATGATGTTTGAGCCAATGACCCTTTCACTTCAAACTTATATCAAAGACCTGGTCTTCACAGCCATCTTTTATTATGAACCACGGATCAACCCTGAGGAGGTTAAATTGACCAATGCGGGTGAGGAAGGGGTAATACTGGTCGAACTCACATACATCATACGATCAACGAACACACGCCATAACATAGTCTACCCCTTCTATGTCCAGGAGGGAACCCTGGTTGTTCAGCAAAATTACATGAACTCTTGATCAAACATTAACGGTTAACGAAAAGCGAAAATGGCAAACGGTTGCAAAATAGCGCACCCCTTAAAAAGAGAAGGCACTTTCCAGTTTGAAAGATTTCCGCATGAACTGGATGAGGCCTATGTGAAAATTGATGAACGGACAATCCTTGATTTGATCAGGCAAACAAAAGGTTTTGCCGGTCTGGTAAGGTATTATAATGAATTGAATATTGAAGACAGTTCATGGACACCCTTCTTTGAAGAACTTACCGAAAATAACTTGTTGCATCTTGAATTGCTTGAGCAGGACGGAACTACCTCTCCTCACCTGGCTCTGTTTCTTGCGTTCCTTAAACTTTTTGGAATCGCTCAGGATAACCTGAATAAAGTTACCCAGACTCACCTTGATTTTTATTACAAAACCATCCTTCAGTTAAAAACCAACCCGGCTGAACCTGATAAAGTAACCGTTTTCTTTGAGCCTGAAAAATCAGTAGCACAGATTAAAGTTGATAAAGACACTGTCCTGAATGCCGGTAAAGATCCTGCCGGAAAGGATTTATTCTATAAAACCACATCCGAACTGATTGTTAACCATGCGAAAATCGGCGAAACAAAAACCCTGTTTCTGAAGAAAAAAAACGATGATTCGAAGGTTAGCCTTCATGCATCTGCTGATGCATTTACGCAAAACATCATTGAAGGAAACAACGCCGGAACAGGAAGTATCTATAACTTCGGAAGTACCGGTAACAATTTTGCGCTATTTGGCTTTGCAATTGCTTCTCCGATCTTCAACCTGAAAGAGGGCAAAAGAAGGATCACCCTGGTGGTAGCAGGAGCTGAAAAGATCGACCGGACCGGGCTTATAGTGGAATATACAAGTGAAAAAGGGTGGACTGAAGCTGAATTGGTCAGTAAAGCAAGCGGGAAGGATGGTTCCTTTAATCCACATTATCTTCTGATCAGGGTTACGCCCGGACAGCCTGCTTTTACCCCTTTTAATTCCAAGGTTCACGGCGATTCTATCGAGACACATCATCCCATGCTTCGCTTCAGGGTCAGGAATACCGGAGAGCCGGGCACAGTTTTCAATAACACTTATCATGTATTAAAAAATATTAAGACAAACAATATCGGAATCATCGTCCAGGTAAGCGGGATAAAAAACCTGATCCTTCAAAGCGATTCCGGTCCGGTTGACACAACCAAACCATTTCAGGCGTTCGGTGCAATGCCGGCCAAGAGCAAATCGACCCTTTATATCGGGTGTTATGAAGCATTCAACCGGTACCTGCGTTCGTTTAATTTGGGCATAAGCTGGAAAGGCCTGCCTGGAAACATCCGGAAACATTATGCAACGTATCAGGGAGGTCTTGACTTACTCTTCCCCAAGAAACCCATAGAGCAAAAGAAGTATTTCGACACGGGGCAGTTTGAATACTTTGAACCCGGACATCCTCCCGGCAAACTTTCTGTTCTCGATGATGGGATGTGGAAAGAGATGAACCTGAATTCTCCGTCGGGTTATTCAGCTAAAAGTTATCATGATCCTTACAGAATTTTGAACAATGTTCAAGGGATCACCAAAACTCATGATTTCTGGCAAAATGTTTTTCATAGCCAGGGACTGCCAGACGGAGAGATGAAATCGGCTTACTCCTATGAACATTCTACAACTTTTAACCATGAAGTGAAGCAAGGGTTTGCAAAGATCGAATTGCAGTATGATTTCGGTCATAAAGCGTACCCTACCCTCTATGCTTTGGTAACAGCCAATAACGCTACGGGTGGAACCGCGAAAAGGCTTCCGGAGGCTCCCTATACACCTGAATTTGACAGTCTCTCGCTGGATTACACTGCCACTACGGTGATTGATTTCATTACCACCCCTGAAAATCAATTCTTTCACATTCTTCCTTTCGGTCACAATGAGATCAATGATCAGCACCATCCTCTGATCCCTGAATTTGAAGATGAAGGGCAGTTACTTATCGGGATCAGTAAAATAAACCTGCCGGAAGTGGTCAGTATCTATTTTCAGCTTGAGAACAATACAGGAAATGTGGATAAAGGTTTCACGGATGAAAACCGGATCAACTGGTATTATCTTGAACATAACCATTGGATAAAATTCAAGGATAGCGAGATCATTGAGAACACTACCAATGCTTTTACAAATAGCGGTTATATCAAATTTAGCTTTCCGAAAGGTGCAGTTTCTTCCCACACCATTCTCACCAATGGTCTGGTATGGCTCAAGGGAAGCGTCGTCAACGACAGTGATGCTTATCCCAACCTGATCAGCATTAAAACCCAAGCCATTGAAGCCGTGTTTACCGACAATGGAAATGATGTTTCTCATCTTGAATATGCGCTTCCGCCCGGATCAATTACAAAATTCAGGGAGCGTATCACAGGAATTAAAAAAGTTTCACAACCTTTTGAATCCTATGGTGGAAGATTGCCTGAGGAAAACAGGGAATTTTATACCCGGGTGAGCGAACGGTTACGCCATAAAAACCGGAGTTGGAGTATCTGGGATTATGAGCGTAACATCCTGCAGAATTTTCCTGCTATTTTGAAGGCAAAGTGTATCTCACATGCCAATTCCACATTCGAATATGCACCCGGAGAGGTATTGATCGTGCTTCTTCCCTATATTTCAAATGTTGCTTATTCAAATCTGCTTCAACCAAGGGTTAATAAAAGCATGCTCCGGCTGGTTACGGATTTCCTTAAGACAAGAACTTCTCCTTTTGTCAAAACAGAGGTGGTCAACCCTGTTTACGAGTGCATCAGCGTAAGTTGCCAGGTAAAACTGAAAAAAGAATATGGTGATGTTACTTTCTACGGTAACCAGTTGGTCAATGACCTGATTGGATTTATCGCTCCATGGAGTATCGATGACGATGCCAAGCCCTCCTTCGACGGGAAGATTTTCAAATCACAGATCATTGATTTTATTGACGAGAGAGCGTACATCGATTATATTACTGCATTTGATGTGTTCAAACACCTGCCTGATGGTACTATTATCGTTTGTGATGAAGAAATTGGCGGTACTGCTGAGAATGTGATCCTTACTTCATATTTTACTCATTCGATAACTGCAAGCTGATATGTCAACAGATGAGAAATACCTGATAGCAAAAACGCCGCAAAGGCCACCTGCCGAGGATTACCGGTTTCTTCGTGCAGCTGGTATAGAACAAATTCACAAACTGAGCGGGAACATCTGGACCGACTATAACCTGCATGATCCGGGTATCACCATACTTGAATTGCTGTGTTATGCTTTGACTGATCTGGCTTACAGAACCTCCATTCCCATCAACGATCTTTTAACGCAAAAAGGAAATGACTCACCCGATAAAGAATCGTCCTTTTATACTGCAAAAGAGATACTTACCTCTCATCCCATAACCATCAATGATTACCGCAAATACATCATTGACGACGTACCGGGCATCAGAAATATCTGGCTTGATGTGCTCGATGACCGTGTGTATGACCCTGTACTTTATCTGGATGAAAAAAAGAAACAACTCTCTCTCAAATCGCCTTATTTCAATGCACAAAAGCTGAAGTTGAAGGGACTGTATAATGTACGGATTGAACTTGAGGATGAGAAAATACTGAATGAGTTCTATAAAAACTTCCTGAGTTTAATCATTAAAGGCATTCCCAAAGGAGTTAACGGGAATTACTCCAGGGAGCAGATCAACGACTCATACCGGGTTCATGTCAAAGACAGACTACTCGAAAAAAGAAATCTGTGCGAGGATTTCCAGGAAGTTCTTGTGATAGATGAAGAAACCGTAGGGATTTGCGCCGATATAGAACTCACTTCTGAAGCCAAAACCGATGAGGTTCTGACCAAAATTTACCAGGAAATCTACAACTATGTCAACCCTTCAATTCCACGTTATACCATTGAAGAACTGCAAAAAAAGGGAAAGCGGATTGAGGAAATTTTCGAAGGGACAATAGCCCGCCGGGGGTTTATCGATTTCGACGAATTGGAGCATTATCATCACAGGGAAACCATTTACATATCCGATATCATAAACTTGCTGATGGATATTGAAGGCGTCAGAGCCATCCGTGAAATCAATTTTAACAGTTATCAATTTGATGCTGAAACTGAAAGTTACAGTCTGCTTAAAAAGGGAGGGAAATACAGCCTGAGCCTTTCTGATCCTGAGAATGCCCGTTTCCGGTTTTTTATCGATTATGATCTCAAGGCATCAAAAAAACTTAATAAAATTACATTTCACAAGGGACTTATCTATTTTCCGGGTAAGTTCATAACACAACCTTCGTTATCCACCATCATAAAAGTAGTTGGCGACACGGTCGGTTTTAAGGACGATCTGCCATTTCCCAAAGGAGAGAACAGGGAAACAGATCAGTATTTTTCCATTCAGGATGATTTCCCGAAAACCTATCTGACTGGCAGGGAAGGCATTTCGCAAAACGCTTCCGCTCTCAGAAAAGCTCAACGACTTCAGCTAAAAGGGTTTTTACTCTTTTTTGACCAGCTATTGGCAGATTATCTGTCACAATTGAATTCAGTAAAACGCCTTTTTTCCTGGAAAGACGATGGAACTGTTCCTACCTATTTTTATAAGATTCTGAGCGACAACGAGATAAATGATTTTAATAAAATATTCAGCAATTATACAGGATACCAGGATATCACCGAAACGGAGGCGACACGATTAAACCGGCACAACCGTTTTCTGGATCACCTGCTGGCCCGTTTTAATGAACGGTTTGTCGATTACAGTATTTTTAAGTTTACGCAGGTCAGCAGCGGAATCTCTTATGATAGTTTTTCAGATACAGAGAAGATTGAAGACAAGATTGCCTTCCTGAATGAATATCCCCTGGTCAGTTCAGATCGTTCACACGCTGTCAATTATAGTAAACCATTGACGGATGAAAATGCCGCAGTGCTTGAAAAACGGATGTGCAGAATACTTGGAATCGACAAACCCAATAAGAACCTTGCGATCCCTGTGACTGATGAGGATGGTAACATCATCATACTTCCCAATGACGTATATACATTTGTTGATAACCGGCTTTCTCCTTTCGATGAGGCATTTGGTTTCCATCTCGTTGAACATATCCTTTTACGGCCACTGGATGCCGATGCAAAGCAAAAGTTGCTTCAGATGTGCAGCAATGGACAACAGCCCGATTCCCAGACAGATTGTATTTTTTATGACACCTATTCCATGCGGATGACCGTTTTGGTTCCAGGATGGCTGGGAATTACCGCCAAAATGGATTTCAGAAAATACATTGAACAACAATTCAGGCTGGAAGCCCCGGCACATGCAGGAATCAAAATTTGCTGGGTCAACCCGAAACAGATGTATAAATTTGAGAAAGCAAACCTCGAGTATCTGGCAGCGCTGAAAGACTATAAATCGGGAGTCAAAAAGTTGAAAATAGTAAAAGAACGTTACATTAAAGCCTTAAGCGCCTTAAATGATATCATTTCAGGGTTAAAAAATATGTACCCTCCCTCGCAACTTGATTCCTGCGAAACCATGGAATTTGATCCTTCGGGAAACCTTAAAGAAAATCCGGTGATTCTTAACAATACAGCGCTCGCCGGAACAGAGGACTTTGTTTTTAAAGAAGTAAAAACCGCTTAAACCATTAAAAAATGGAGATGAAAAGCATAAAAAACCAGTACCCGGTATACCTTCCTGACCAGTTCCTGACCAGCGATAACCTCAATGAATCGTTTGGGTTCCTTGAATGCCATGAGCGGGTTACCAGAAGTATGATCATCGGTCAGGGGATCATTGATGGTCTTGATTACAGCTATACGACCACCGGAACTAAAGTTAAATCGGTCGATATAAAATCAGGATATGGTTCTTCAAAGGATGGATATTTTCTCTTTCTGCCCGAAGAATCTGTTGCCGACAAGACGCAGAACTATCAATATTCCATGAACTGGCTTATCCCGGCAAAAATATTTGATCCTTTGGCCGCGGATGATAAAACTGTTCCGGCCTTAAGGTTATTGACCGAAGGAGATTTGAAAGTTCCTGAGCTGAAAGAGGCAGCGAAACTGATCGATATAACAGAATCAGATCTGTTGGGCAAATACAGACTTGCTTTATTTGCCGACATCAAGGTGACAAAACTTGGGAATTGCTCGCCGGGAAACTGCAATATCAAAGGCGAAGAGGATAGCATCAACACCATTGTTCTGCTGATTGATATTGCTACAGCCAATTTTGCCAAGATAAACCCGGCTTTTTCAGCTCTTCCTGGTTTGATGCTTTTAGGTTTGAACAAGATATCTTCATTTGCAAATAAATCTGATTTCAAAAACAGAGTTACGACTATTGCCGTGCATAACCTGGGATTGATTTCTGAAAAAATGAAGGATATTTCAGAGGCATCTGCTGTATTGATCACCACCGAAAGCAACAGGTTGAAGAGTGCCATGAATAAACTGAATGATATCATCAAGAATATCGGAGCGGCGACCGATATAATTGAATATTATCTTCTCTTTGCCAATGACCTGCAATTGGCTATTAATGAGTACATCCTTCACTACAATAATTTCATTAGTAAATACTATACAACCGATGAGGTACCCCGGTTCAACCGGATGCTTGTTCTTGGCCAGTTTCAAGCTGCTAGTCCAGACCCTTACCGTTACCTGTGGACCTCCCCGCTCAGTTCACGCGACAGAAGAGCGAGTTATTTTATCATGGCCAATTTATGCAAACGTATTGCGGTGCTGATAAGCCATTTCACCGAAGCAAAAGCGCTGGACACCCTTCTTGGGCAGTATTACGGAACGAAAGCAGAAACCAGGTTAAAACTTATTCCCGATAAAGGATATTCTTTTAAACTGGGTGACCGTTCGGTTCCTTATTATTATGATGTTTTGAAAAATGGTTTTGAGCTATTGAACCAGTCGTGGAGAACCCAGGATCTTGACAACCGGACGGATCTGGTTTTTAATTATTTTGATGATATAAATTCATCAAGAAAACATTTTGCTTTACCTTTCACATTTAACCTTTCCGAATTCCCATTTTTCAGGATCGAAGGGCACATCGGACTGGAAACAGAGGATGCATCGGCGACACTTCAGTCAATGATTAAAAAACTGGATATTCCGCTTCAGGTTATTACCGTGGAACTTGAAAACCAGCGCTGGTCAGGATTCAGGGAAAAGTATGATGGTTTTATCAAGAAATACGAACTGTTCTATCAGGATTTGATAGCCACCCGTTATGCTAAAGATCCTGATAGCCAGAGTCTTCATGAAGGATTTATCCGTAAGTTCAAAGAAATGCGGACAAATATCAATGAGGTCTCCTACAGAAATCTTGACACCGTTAAAACGATGCTCAATGATATCAATGCTTATGGACGGATGTTTGCAGGGTCTGAACCTTCGAAAGCTGCCAGGAAAAAGGTGAATGTGGTCGTTGATGGTGCCGCTCCAGCCGTAACAGCGAAACTTACAAATGGTATTTATACCGGTACTGTTGCAAACAATATAAAACAGAAACTGAAAGACAGAGATATTTTAAAGGTGCGTGATGAACTTCTGAAGGATTATCCGACTTTAATTGAATCCGGATATTCGGTTAAAGAGCTTAAAGGTTTGGAATACCTGGGTGGAGCCTATAAAGGTGGTACCATTGTCCTGGTTTCGGATGGCGCAAAGATCATCGGAGATTTTTCTCTGCCATTTTACCATGAAAAAAATTGAAAAATTGTTGCTAATCTGATAAAAAAATCACTATATTTACATCGACAATGTATTGTAGTGTTTTTATTATTGAAGTGATGCGAGAACCGAAAGGTAGCAGCAATTTGGTTATAGGCAAGTACAGAGCAGAGTCAAAGTGTATCAAGAGAAATCTGAAGTGCAATCTATCTTAGGGTAGAAGTAATTTATCAACTGGCAACAGTGATTCCCCCGGTGTTAACCCTCCGGGGTTTACTTTTTTATGGGGGGGCTAATTTTCCTCATGATCCTCAGTTTGCCTTCAACAGACTAAGCTTGATCAAAAACACATCATGACCTTCAGGTTTTTCGATGCTTTTAAACAGGTTACCTCCTGTATTTCCGGAGTGGTATATGTTTCCTTTATTATCGATGCAAACTCCCTTGCCACAAGTGCCTCCATTTTTACCGTTTGCTGTATAATTGTTAACCCATAGCAAACTGCCGTCTTTCGAATACATCCGAACAAATGACTGGCACGAGGGCCAGTGCTGGCAGCCACTTACAACGATATTTCCGGATATCTTTTCATTTAACGCAATACCATTGATTCCATCCCATTTATTTGTACCAAATTGTTGTGTCCAGCGTATTTCAAAGTTCTTGTTAAATTTTGATAAAAAGCTATCTCCTTCGCCCAGGTTTTTGCCGCTAAAATCTCCGCCGGTGCTGCCTCCGATATAAATATTTTTTTCTTTATCAAGTGTGATATGGCTTGCCATATCAAACTTATCTGTTCCAAATTGGAATAATTTTACCTGTTCACCTTTATCGGTGAATTTTCCTATGAATGCATCCAGGCTACCTTTGTTTTTTGCTGCCAGGTCTCCGAAGGTATATCCGCAAATATAAATATTTGTGCTGTCTCCAGTTATTCCCTGACATTCATCCCCCTTTGATGTTCCAAATTGCTTCATCCAAATGAGATTGCCTTTACTATCCAATTTTAAGATAACGTAATCCACACCACCAAAGGATAATTTGTCCATTGTTCCTTTTGTCGCTGCTGCTACATAAATATATCCTTGAAAATCCACATACACCATATTCCCAACATCCGTACTATCACTTCCAAATTGTTTTTGCCATTCAATATTCCCATTGGTATCAAACCTGGCAACTATGACATCTTCCTTTCCGAAATTCTTTTCACCGAGCACACCATTTGTACAACCGGTTACATATAGATGTCCGGTTTGGTCGAGTGTTAACCAATTGATGTTATCATCCTCGTTTGTTCCAAATTGTTTTGTCCAGATAATATTTCCCGTGCTATCGAATTTGGAGACAAATCCATCCGTTTTACCATAAGACTGACCTGCAAGTGCCCCTTTCGTATTGCCGGCTATGTATACATTTCCATTTTTATCAGTTACCGGATTAAAGGCAACACCATCCTCATCAGAACCAAATTGTTTTCCGTAGATAAAATTGGTTTGTGAATCAACATGATTTGTGAAACATACAAACAGGGATAAGATAAATATCCCTTTAATTCCAATTACATTTTTCATAGTTATTATTCCTAATTAATGTTAGAATTTCTATTGTGTTTTTCAAAAATAAGTTATCATTTTTCACGTGGTAAACTCTTTAATGACCGCAAGTTGCTAAATCATTGCTGATCTTTTTATTCATTCAGCATGTTGCCGGCAATATCAAAAGCAAAAGCGCTGGAAAACTTGTCAGGGAAAGAATGGCAATCAAAAAAAGCATCTGTAGATTTTTCATACAAAAACTGTTTTCATGTTGATACTGCAAAAATCGTTGTATCATTTAGATAAAAAAACAGCAATATGCGAAAGGTCATTTAAACTCGTTAAACGGTAAAATGGGTCGGTAAACTGAACCTGTTTTAATCGGGGATGAACACCAGCGGCTCATGATGTTGGACATCACACATGAAAGATCATCTTCCGCCAATGAGAAACGACTGGTTCTGAAATGATCCGATGGGTCAAACAAAAATCTGAGTGAGTTGCAGTTTTCAGGGTAAGTATAAACCCAAACATGAAAACCATGCCCCAAATCAGGTCATTGGAAAAGTTCCCGGCATTTTGTTACCTGATATTTGATAGTTTTGCATGTTAATCATTTTTCATTCACCGGAATGCTGAAACAGGGACAACTACTTTTCATATTTGTTTATCTATTCCTTTTTACGGGCACTGCCTTCGGACAGCAGCATGATTCCATCCACACCCTTGAAAAATCGCTGGCTGAAAAACTACCAGATACCGTGAGATTAAAAACCCTGATCAGGCTTTCGGACCTATGCATGGCTGACAACAGAACAATCAACAAAGGTGAAGTTTACACCACAAAAGCCCTCGAACTCACGCATGAAAAAAAACTTCCCGTTCCATACCGTTTACGATGGCTGCATGCCATGCTCCTGCGATCGCATGACATGATAAAAAAAGCAGCGGAGGAGATGGAAATTGTAATCAGTGACCTTGAAGAAAAAAAGAATTTCCAGGAAGCCGGTGAAGCCAGAAACTACCTGGCCACTGTCATTTT
Organism: uncultured Bacteroidales bacterium; assembly: GCA_903925275.1. Lineage (GTDB taxonomy): Bacteria > Bacteroidota > Bacteroidia > Bacteroidales > FEN-979 > CAIVAT01. The sequence goes on along the minus strand of CAIYES010000352.1, from coordinate 15,888 downwards.
CTTCGCTGGCCAGTTCAATGAAAGCATCGGCCTTTTTCAGAAAAACATTGCCATCGCACGGGAGAAACGGTTAAAAAAAATTATTCCGAATGCATACCTGGGAATTGCCAATGTTTACGCTCAAACGCAAAATGAAGGAGAACGCGAAAAATACCTGATGTTGTTCCTCGACGAAGCAAGAAAAGAAAACGACCCGAGATTAACAGCACAGGCGTCTTTCAGGGTTGGTGTGCAGCTCATGCATATCGACAGCAACCTCAAGACGGTGTTGCCTTATCTGCAGGAATCATTAACAATCAGCAAATCCATAAACGACTCACTGTCAGCACTGACAATCCTGAACATGATTGGTTGGTTTTACTATTTGAAACATGAACCCGACTCTTCCCTGCCCTATTATCATCAGGCTATTCAGTTTTGCCCACCTTCGAACATCGCTGGTTTTGCCAAACCTTATGAGAATATCGGCAACATCTACAGAGACAAGAAAGATTATGCCAAAGCCTTGTTCAATTATAATCTTTGCGAGCAATATGGCATGAAAACCAAGGATTTCTACATTTTAGCCGGATTATACAAGGATATGAGCGACATGTATATCGCCAGGGCTGATTACAAAAAGGCTTATGATTGTTATGTTGCATTCAAGAATTCAAATGATTCGCTGAACGCGGGAAGGTACCAGGAAGGATTGGGTTATGCCCGTGCAAAATTTGACACGGAGGCCAAAGAAAAGGAACTGCAACTGCTCAACCTGAAACTGGACCAGCAGAAGTACTTCACCTATGGATTTTCAGGATTCATCCTGTTGCTGCTCATCATCGGAATGCTGCTCTATTACCAGGCTAAGACTGCCGCCAAACGAAAGATCAGCGAGATGAACAACCGGCTTTCGGAAATCACCCATGCGAACCTCAGGCAGCAAATGAATCCCCATTTTATTTTCAACACGCTGAATTCGATCCAGTATTACATGTACCAGCACGATAAGATCGCGACAAACAATTATCTCACAAAATTTTCACGTCTTATCCGGAAAATCCTGGAAAATTCGCAGCACACGCTGGTTCCGGTAAAAGATGAACTTGACGTCATTCAACTTTATCTTGAATTGGAAACCCTGAGGTTTAAAGAAAAATTCACCTATGAGATCATCATTGATGAGGAAATTGATACCCTCACTTATAAAATTCCGACCATGCTGATCCAGCCCTATGTTGAAAATGCTGTATGTCACGGGCTTATCAACAAACAAGATCAGGGGTTGCTCACCATCAGCATGAAGTTATGCGATCGTCACATCTGTTGCGTGATTGAGGATAACGGAATCGGCCGGGAAGCTGCCATGGAGATCAAAAAACAGAAAGACACTCCACATAATTCACTTGGGACCAAAATTACCGAATCGCGCATCAACATTACAAATGCGCTTTACGGTACCGATCTGAAGGTCATTTTTACTGACCTGACCGATGATATGAACCATTCGTGCGGAACGCGTGTTGAACTTCAATTACCACTGATGACATGATACAACCCCTGAAGACTGTTATCGTTGATGATGAAGCGGATGCGGTAAATTTCATCCGTTCCATTATTCAGGAGTACTGCCCGAAACTGTTGGTGACCGGGACCGCACACAATGCAAATGATGGCGTTAAGTTGATTACGGAGAATCAGCCTGAACTGGTTTTCCTGGATGTGGAAATGCCTCACGGAAGCGGGTTTGATCTCCTTGCCCGGTTTCCGGAAAAAATGTTCGATGTCATTTTTATCACGGCATTCAACCAGTATGCACTGAAGGCGATCAAATTCAGCGCGGTTGACTACATTCTTAAGCCTATCAATATCAGTGAGTTTATTGAAGCTGTCGATAAAGTGACAGCGAAACGATCACACCAGTTTAACCAGCATGTCGATTACCAGGCATTACTTGAAAACCTGAGATCGGCCCTTCCCACCAAACTGGCCATCCCTACCACGGAAGGAATGGAATATCTGAACACCAGAGAAATTGTCAGAATTGAAGCGGATCGCAGTTATTGCTGGTTTTACATGCTGGATCATAAAAAGCACCTGGTTTCAAGGAACCTCAAAGAATACCAGGACTTGCTGACAGACCGGAATTTTTTCCGTCCCCATAATTCCCATCTGATCAACCTTGAATTCGTAAAAAAATATGTTCGCCAGGAGGGCGGATATATCGAAATGACGGATGGTTCGCAAATTCCCATCTCCAGGATCAAACGGGATCTGTTCTTACAGCAGATGTCGAAGATGAGCCGTTAACAATCTGCACACCTATTGAAGAATAATAAAAAAAGGTATGATTTATGATTTTAGTCATTGTCTCCTCCCCTCGAAACTCAGTTTCCCATCACTGATATCTTTCCAACCACAGGCTTATGGCCACTTGTCTGAATAACATAATAATGAATGCCTGGTAAAAGATGTTCTGTGGGTATGCATATTGAATGCTCTCCGGAGGCAAAGGTCCTATCAGTTACAGGGGAACCTTCTGGTTGACCTAACTGATTAAAAAAATTGATCGACAAAGTTGTTCTTTCAGACAGCCTGAATCGAATGAAAGTTTGCTTTTCACAAGGATTAGGCGTATTCGGATAGAGTATAGGCCCTTCATTCCGGACTGTTGCAGGTGGGACAGAAAGAAGAACCATCCGCATACTGTCCATGATACTTGCACTGACCCAGTATGGATTGCGGTCACCGTCACGCTCGGAAAGAAAAAACAGAAACTGTTTATCTGCTGACACACTGGGTGACATTTCATAAGAATCAGTATTGACCGGATAGCCAAAATTTCCAGCCAAAGTCCAGGAATTATCAGGTTTCCTGAAACTGATATACAGATCAGTTTTACCTAAACCTCCTGCCCTGTTCGATTCAAAAATCAAGTATTCTTCATCCGGATCAATGAATGCGCCGATGTCCATTGAATCTGAATTAATGCTGACGCTCATTTTCTGAGGCGTCAGATATTGTCCATTGACCCGGTCGATGGTATAGATATCACATTCATCAAAACTACCACCACTGAAGAAATGAGCGTAGATCCTTTCCGAGTTTGCCACCGATAATCTCCATCCGCTGCCTAATCCGGCTGGATACTGGTAATAGACAGGAGCAGCATTGTTCCAAATACCATTAACTTTTGATGATTTCCAGAAGTTGCTTTCAGGTCTGTCGGAGACCCAATAAACCGTATTGCCATTATCAGTGAAGCTCATCCCTGCCGAAACATATTCCCCGGCAAAAGGAGCTGTTTGAATGGGACTCCATTCATTGTTGGACATGATCATTTGCCTGACCCGCATCCCGGATGGATTGGCATTAGGATAATATATATCCATATAGAATTCCGTGCCATCTGGGGAAAATGCCAGTCCGCCGTGCCAGAACCATTCGGTGTTTGACTGCAGTTCGGGCGGTGCAAATAATACAGGAACAGTGCCCGGAGGGGTTTGGCCGAACCAGGAGCCATAGAGGGATGCCGGAGCCTGTTGAGGGATTGATTGCAGCGGACTGAGGCAGAGGCAGCTGAGAAGACTCCACATTAACAAATAATCTGATATTGTTATCTTGTTCATGACAATAATATGTTAATTGTTTCTATTTACTTATGGTTTATGAACCTCAAATCTAGGGCATCTCCTACACTTCAGGATTAACAAGTCCACAAACGGCTGATATGGATCAACAAATGGTGATTTTCGTCCATCCTTTTTCAAATCGATTTTCTCACCCGGGAACATGTTGCATCCACTTCACATTTCAGATATCGGGGCTTTCTGTCAACCATCTGTGCACATTCCATGACAATTCGCAAGGTCATACCCTCCATTTGTACAATGATTGATCTTTAAATTTGATCCTCATATTACTTTTATCTCCTGATTAAACTGAAAGAACATGAAAAAAAGCACATTACTATTCCTATTGATTTGTGCTCTGGCAAAATTGCAAGCCCAGAACTACGTGATCACCTTTGCAGGAACTGGTTCCTCTGCCGCAGTGGATAGTGTTAGCGTTGAAAACCTTACCCAAGGCACCAGCCTGACCGTGGGTAATGGAAATCAGTTACAACTATTGGGAACCCTGTCAATTACTGATCCAACCGAAACAAAAGCGGGGAACTCCCTGAATATTTACCCCAACCCTGCCAATGATGACAGTTTCTTATCATTTGAGGCCACAACCATCGCCAAAGTCAATATCACTGTTACTGACATTTCGGGCACGCAGGTTGCAAAAGCAAATGCATCTTTCGCCAGAGGCCGGCATGTCATTCGTATCAGTGGGTTGCAAAGCGGCATTTATGCGGTACGGATACATTCGGAAGCATATCAGTACACCGGAAAAATTATCAGTGCGTCATCATCGGGGAAGCCAACGCAGATATACTCTTACGAACAACCATCGGGTCAGTCAACTCCTGAAAATATTAAAAATGCTGATGCGGTTGTCCAGATGCAATACACTGCAGGCGACCTGTTAAAATTCACGGGCAGATCCGGCATATACGCTACTGTTGTGATGGATATTCCAACCAGCAGTAAAACAATCACATTTACATATGCTCCCTGTACCGATTATGACAACAATCATTACACCATTGTTGAGACAGGTTCACAAACATGGATGGCGGAAAACCTGAAAAGCACACACTATCCTGATGGAACCGCAGCAGCCTATTATGATTATGATCATGATCCGGCCAATTCATTGATTTACGGCAGGTTGTATGCTTGGTCGGCTGCGATGAACGGAGCTGCAAGCAGCAGTACCAACCCCAGTAATGTTCAGGGCGTTTGTCCGGATGGCTGGCATTTACCAAGCCAGGCAGAATGGCAGCAGTTTGCCGGTTTTTTGGGTGGATTGAATATTGCCGGCGGGAAAATAAAGGAAACCGGAAATGCTCACTGGATAAGTCCAAACACCGGCGCGACAGATGAAGTTGGTTTTACCGCCCTGCCTGCAGGAATGTGGGCGTTTTGGGACGAATTTCAATGGAAAGGGGACCATGGTGCTTTTTCAACTTCTACAGGGAATCTCACAATGGTTGAAGTGACAGCCATGATGCTGGAAACATCTAATGGAATTCTTACCGTGGGAAGTTTCCATCCTGATGATGCCGTATCAGTTCGTTGTGTGAAAAACTAAAACAATTCCATTAAAAAAAAACATGTATCCTGATACTTTTTTTAAACGTCTTCACAGAAATAATCATTCAGTCTCAAAACAACCTCCTTGCAACCAGATAGAGCCCGGCCCGCATTCGATCCGCTTTGAACCGGCAAAGCATGATCTTCCATCGGATATCAGTACCTGAAAACTGATCACCGGCAACCGCAAGATTACAAATGAAATGTTCCTTTAGAAATAGAATCCAGCATGGCCATGATCATTAAAAGAATACCGTTTGTTCAGAGGGGTTTACCGATATAATTTGATTCAGGTCGGCCGGTGAGATATCTTTATGAAGATGCAACTGCTATAACGTGAAACTAAAGTTCTTTATACTCGCTAAAATCCTGACATCTTTTTATTTCTTTCTGACTAATATTTTGTGGCCATGAGATTAATCATTATCGCTTTTACCCTGGAGTTCCTTTTTGCAGGAGGTCTTTACGCGCAGACCCCGAATATTCAAATCGGATTTTCAAATGATTGGCCTAATGAACCCTCTATATTTATGAACCCTCAGAACCCTGATCAAATCATCATAGGGGCCGTTTCTGATAATTATTATAGTTCGAACGATGGCGGATTTACCTGGCAGCATGGGGTGATCACCTCGTCCTATGGCGTAAACGGGGATCCTGTTATCCTGGCCGATACCAGCGGTAATTTCTACTATTTTCACCTTGTACAGGACCTGAGCCGTGTGGTTTGCCATAAAAAACAAGGATTTTCATCTCCCTGGTCAGCCGAATCATTTACTGCTGTTTACAACAACTATGATATTGATAAAGAGTGGGCCACTTACGACCCGGTGACAAATAACCTATATACTTCGTGGAGCCGTTTTAATACATGGGGCAGTTCTAATCCACTGGATTCAACTGATATTTTCATTGCAAAATCAACTGATGGCGGATTGACCTGGGGAGACCAGAAACTGATCAGCAACATCGGCGGGAATGCAACCGGCGGGTTTGGCAGTGTTCATGGATCCTACCCGACAACCGGCCCAAATGGCGAAGTCTACGTGACATGGTGGAGCCCGGCAGGCCTTATGTTTGATAAATCAACCGACGAAGGCGAAACCTGGCTGGATACCGACATTAATGTAACGGGTTTTCCGGTTCAGTGGATAACATCAATTCCAGGTATTCAGACAGGGGTTACTTTTCCGGTCATCGTCTGCGACCGCAGCAACGGCCCTTACAACGGAACTATCTATGTGAACTGGACAGATAAAAAAAGCGGAGGAAATGATGCAAACATCTGGGTGGCAAAATCGTCGGATGGCGGTGTAACATGGTCAGCACCAATACGCGTGAATGATGACGGCCCCGGCAGGAACCAGTTCTTTAATTACATCACGATCGACCAGGTGACAGGAAAAATATATGTTATTTTTTATGACCGCAGAAATTACACAGATACCAAAACTGATGTTTACCTGGCCATTTCCAATGATGGCGGAGAAACTTTTGCAAATTACAAAATCAGTGACTCCCCGTTTGTTCCCTATTCAACATTGTTTTTCGGTCATTATATCGGCGTTTCCGCCCACAACGACCATGTTTTTGCCACCTGGATGCGCATGGATGACGGTGTACTGTCACTTTGGGGTGCGCGGATTGATCCTGGTACTGTAGGTCAGGAAAATATTACCGCCATCCCCTTCTCTTTATCCCAGAATGCCCCCAACCCCTTCCATGAATCTACATTCTTCTCTTTTAAGATGGAAAATCCCGGTGATGTAACCCTGACAGTGTCGGACATGTTCGGACACGAGGTTGCGACAATTATCGACAAGGAAAGGATGAACACAGGAAAACATGTGTGCTCTTTTTCACCGGAAAAGTTCGATTTACCTTCCGGGATTTATCATTATTCCCTGGTAACCAATAACAAAACGATTACGAAAAAGATGATTTATGCGAAATAGGATTCAATATGCATGGACATGTAAGATCTTTGGTACGATCCGGTAATTGACGACATATGGCGATCTTATCAGGGCTTTGACCGATTCGTTTTTAAATTTACAGTCATATAATATAGATTTATGGTTATCATAAATGACTCCGCCATAAATCGATCTCCAAACAGGGAAGAGGTTGGCAGGATGGGATAAAATCAATTAAACCATCACAACCAAAACAAAATGAGAAAAACACTTGCGTTAAAATGCCTGGTCCTGGCATTTGCATTCACTTTGCCAGCCATTTCAATGGCCCAGAACCTGCTGCACAGTCCACAGAAAATTGTGATTGATGTTCCACGCAACCGTCTGCTGGTTTCGAATGATACCATCACCGGGGATATCGTTCAGATTGACAGTGCTGGTAATCAAACCTATTTTGTGCAGGGAGCCGGATTTATTGACGGGATGGAAATCGTTGGGGATACTGTTTATGGTGTATGCAAAAACCGGAATATCAAAGGGTATCATCTTGTAAATAAACAGGTTGTCATGGATATTACCATTCCGGGCGTATCAACAAAATATTTATCAAGCATCACTTCCGACTCAGCCGGACACCTGTTTATCTCCTGTCCCAAACTGAACGAGATTTACAGGATCAGGATCAGCGATCAGTCCTGGTGGCTCTTTGCCAAAGACAACGGACTGAATAATCCGAACGGGATACTGCTGGAAAAAGAGAAAAACAGGATCGTGGTTATTGGCGATGCACCCAATCCTTCGTCGATTTATGCCATCAACCTGGCGGATTCCACAGTTTCCACGTTGATATCAACCAGTTTTAACAGTCCCGATGGAATCGTCAGAGACAAATTTGGGTATTATTATGTCGGAGGGTATTATCTCCAGGCCATCTTTATGATTGAGCCCGGTTTCAGTCAGCCACCGGTTCCTTTTTTTTCAGGGACCAGCATGGTTTATCCCACCTATGATGAAAGAGACCATTCAATACTGATCACACATTACAATACAAATAGCTGGGAAAGGGTTCCGCTCCCAACAACGGGTATCAGCAATCAAAAACAGATGAAGGAGTTTATCCTGTACCCGGTTTCTCCAAATCCATTTCAATCGTCAGTGACATTAAAATTTGAATTAAACCGCCGTTTGAAAACGCAGCTGGATGTATATGACTCCTCAGGGAAACTGTTATCAAAACTGGTGAACGAAGAAAAAGCAGCCGGAAGTTACTCCATTTCGTGGGATGGAAAAAACTTATCAGGAGATACACTTGCAGATGGATTGTATTATTTCAGGATGACCGCGGATGGGAATGTTCAAACACAAAAAGCATTTATGACTAAACAGAAATAAAATGAAAGGAAAATATCCTAATCATAAAAGCACCAAACGTACACCGTACTATTCTTAGCGGCAAAGCTTTGCCTTTAACGGCACCCTGCATTTTTGCCCTGGATAAAAAGATGTGGGAATTTTATTTTTCGGGCAGCCACCCCCACAACACGTTAAATATCCTCCACTCTCCGTTAAATTTCGCAAGCTCGCAGTAATCGAAAAATCCATACTTGGTATTCACCGTTTTTACCAGAGCAAAGTCTGGGGTAACATCATAAATATGAACATCCAGTTTGAATGCTTTGTCAGGTTCAAGATCCTTGCCCATCACCCCTTTCTTGTTCATTTTAGTGACCAATAGCAGAAGGGAGGCACTCATATTGTTGGTAAAGCACACCCCCTCCTTATCCTTCCCAACCGTCAGTTTGACCAATTCGGGAGAAACTCCCTTAGCGACTCTATCTATGTCGCCGGTTGCCCAGCCTTCGACATAATCGCGACAGGCCTTCTCGATGGCCACGCTGTCATTTTTGGTTTGTGCTTTCAGGATTGTTCCGAAGCATATCATCATTGTCGTTGTTAAGATCATAATTTTTTTCATGGTTGATTTAGTTTTGTGAATTATAATTGTGTACGAAGCAATGAAAATAGCCCAACAATCCTGTTTTTGAAAATCCTTTCTGCAAATTGACTCAGATGTCGGTTAATGTGTACCGGTTTCACGATGAATTGTCAATAATTATAAAGTAATTTGTTCCGAGGATCTGCCCCGCAATATATGCCCAAAGAGGTCAGGATCCTAGTCTGTTTTACCACGGATAACAAGGTAAAACTGAACTTGCCCGAAGGCTGCACTTTTTATCCGGAAGATATTGGGTTTTACCTCCGATTAACCTGATTATAGCTAAAATATTTGTTGATGAGGTTACAGGGTTGTATTTTGCGACAGTTATCAATGACCATCTGACAATCATATTTATATGAAAAAAAAAGCAACTGGATTATTTTTAATCCTCCTCACAGTTTTAACCGTCCTGGCGCAGCAATCGATTGATAATTCTTCAACCAGCAGCAGTTCAGGATACATTGACGTCGATGGCGGAAAAATATACTATGAAGCAGCAGGTGCCGGCGAAAACATTGTGCTGCTGCACGACGGGTTGGTTCATAACGAAGTATGGGACGGGCAGTTTTCGGTATTGGCCAAGGACTACCGGGTAGTGAGGTACGATCGGAGAGGATATGGTAAATCGTCGGTGCCGAAAGCACAATATTCAAAAATTGAAGATCTGAACCAGCTTTTTCTTCAATTGAAAATCGACAAGGCTATTGTTTTCGGGATGTCTGCAGGTGGTGGTCTGGCGATAGATTTCACCCTTAAATATCCTGAGAAAATAACAGCATTGGTTCTGGTTGGAGCTGTTGTAAGCGGATATGGCTATTCAAACCATTTTTTAACACGTGGCGGTCACTTTAACTTTGCTGATTATGATCCCGCTTCTGATCCTCAAAAATTCATTCATTACTTTGGGGTCGAAGATCCATACACGATCTATTCGGAAAACAAGAAAGCAAAAGAAAAATATTTGAAATTGCTTGAGGCAAATCCTCAAAATGTAAATATTGATCAACAGCGGTTTTCAAAACCTCCGGATAGGCCGGCTGCCCAATTCCTTTCTGAAATTAAGGTTCCTACATTGATCCTTGTTGGAGAATATGATATTCCTGATGTTCACGCACATTCGGGAGTTATTGAACTGGGAATAACTGATTCCAAAAGAGTAATTATCAGCAATGCCGGCCATTTGATTCCGCTGGAACAACCGGATGCTTTTAATACAGCTGCTTTAAAATTTTTATATAATTTAAATTTCAAAGCCATCTTAAAATCCAAAGGAGTTGATGTAGCAGTCAAATACTGCAGGAAAACACTCGAAGTAGTTCCTGAGGTTATCATCTTTGACAAAAAGGAGATACATCAGCTGGCATACGAATATCTGAAGAAAAGTAACATGAAGGAAGCTATTGATATATGCATGCTATATACCCTTGAATATCCCAAATCGGAATATGCATATGCCATGCTTGGGGAAGCATATTTGAATAACGGGCAAAAAGATTCTGCAATTACCTGTTATAAGAGATCTCTTGAACTCAATCCTCAATATGCCAAATCCAAAGAGATGCTGGAAAAGCTTGAAAAAAAGTGATCCTGGCAATCTTGAAACCAAAGGAGCTACCATGGGGACAGTTGTAGATGCCCTCAGGGGAAGACCGGGAGAAATTCGTGTTCTGGGAATCGAACGAGATGGTAAGCGATTCAGGATGAAGGCGAAAGTTGAACATCTTTTCTGATATCTGCCATCAATGATATTCTGCAGTTATAATGGAAGATGTTAAGGTGTTAAGGAATCCCGAAATTTTTTCCGATTTATCCACTCATTTCACTCATCCCTGATGCTGTTGATGGGGTTGTTCAACGCGGCTTTAATGACGTGAACACTGATGGTGACTCCGGTAATCAGCACGACAAGCAGCAAAGGCAGCAGGAATAATCCGGCAGAAAGATCCATTCGCATGGCAAAGGATTCCAGCCAGTATTTTATGCCGTAATAAGTCACCGGGAGTGCGATGATAAATGAGATCATGATCAGCAGCAAAAAGTCTTTTGATAAAAACGATACAATCCCGGAAACGTCGGCTCCCATCACTTTCCGGATGGCGATCTCTTTGGTTCGCTGGGCGACCATAAAGGACGATAATCCCAATATGCCGAGACTGGTTACAAAAATGGCCAGAAATGAAAAAATCCCGAATACAGTTCCGAATAATTCATCTGATTTATATTGCTGGTTGTAATATTCGTCAAGGAAATAATATTCAAAGGGGTTTCCCGGAAAGAATTCATCAAATTGTTTTTTAATCTCCGCGAGGTTCGATGTCAGATTTTGCGTGTTTATTTTCAACACAAATAATCCTCTCACATCTCTTCCTGTTGGCATAAATCGGAAAATATGGGGTTCAAAGGCTTGCTTAACCGACTGCTGGTGATAATCCTTCAGCACACCGACGACGGTATACATCTTTTCCCAGTAATCCACCTGTTGTCCGATTGCGGCACCGGAGTTTGGAAATCCCAGCCATCGTGAAGCGGTTTCATTCAGGATCAGTGCGCTTGAATCGGATGGAAATTCTTTTGAAAAGTTACGTCCACTTACAAATTTCAGGTCAAACAATTTCACGTATTCATAATCTATTCCTACGATCTGGTAGTTTTTATTGTCGTTGGCTCCCTTTCTTGTAATTCCGCCGGCATCCCACCATACCTGTTTCCCCGGAACATCAGTGGCCATACTGAAATTGCTTATGGCAGGATTTTTCAAAAGCACTTCATTAAAAGTCTGCAACCGGCTTCCAAAGTTTGCGTCGCGCACCCTGGGCGCCCTGATGATCAATTTGTTGGCGAGGCTGAAGCCAAGATCCTGGTTCTTCATAAACTGCAACTGCCGAAACACCGTAAATGTGCTGATCAGCATCCCAAGGGCCATTACAAACTGGAACACGATCAGCGCTTTGCGCAGGCTGATCCCCCTGGCGCCATTTCCCAGTTTACCCTTTAACACCAATACCGGTTTAAACGAGGAGAGCATGATCACAGGGTACAAGCCGGAAAGGACAATACCAACCAGGAGCAATCCAAGAACTGATAACCAAAACCATGTTTGACGCCATATTACATACACAACCGGGGTTCCGGTAATCTGGCGAAAAAGAGGCAGAAACACGATTACAAGGAACAAGGTAAATAAAACTGCAAAGAAATTAAGGGTTACGGTTTCAAAAAAGAACTGCAACATCAACTGGCTTCGTGAAGCGCCTGATACTTTGCGCAATCCAACCTCTTTGGCCCTGGTCAGTGCACGTGCAGTGGAAAGGTTGATGTAATTTACCCAGGCGATGATGATGATAAAAACAGCAAGGATTGAAAGAAAGTTCACCGTATCCCTGTCGCCATTGACTTCAAATTCAAGCATGTAATTTGAAGTAAGGTGAATATCGTTCAGCGGTTGCAGCGGCAGTTTGCAGGTTAATTTGTAATATCTCAGCCCTTCGCCGAATTCGGCCTCAACCAGCGCAGCAATTTTCTTTTCCAGCGTTTTGATATCCGCATGAGGTCTGAGCAACAGGTAGGTGTACCAACCGCTGTCGCCCCACGAGTCTTCGACCTCTTTTCCAAATTTCTGAAGAAGGTTTTGATATGAGAGCAGGATATCAAATTTGAGGTGTGAATTTGCCGGGATATCTTTAAAAACCCCGTTGATCCGGTAGCTTGTTTTTTTATCGACACTGAGGATTTGCCCCATCGGGTTTTGGTTGCCGAAATATTTATTTGCCGTGGATTCAGAAATGAAGGCTGTATTTGGCTCTTTGATGCCGTTGATCGGATCACCATCGATGAACTTGTAATTGAATATCTCGAAGAAATCAGGTTCGGCAAAATACATCCGTTCTTCAATAAATTTATTTTCGGGTTGCGAAGATGAGGTATTATCCTGATTCGAAACAGAGGCTTTATATCTGAAAAGGCGAACCACCTTTTCCACCTCAGGAAATTTTTGCCTGATCCTCAATCCGGCGGGAGGACAGCATGAGGCAAACGTAACCGACCCGCCTGCCTGATCGCTGCGCTCATAGCGAAGCCGGTATATGCGGTCGCTGTTTTTATGAAACCTGTCGTAACTCTTTTCGAAGTTCACGAAATAGAGTATCAGCAAACAAGCCGTCATGCCGATGGCGAGACCCAATACATTGATCAGAGCGTATCCCTTATATCGGAGAATATTCCGGAAGGCGACTTTCAGATAGTTTTTCAGCATCTTTTTCTCAGTTATTATTCATATTTCAGTACTTCGGCAGGGTTGCGCCTTGCCACCAGCGGGCTCCACTGGTTGACAGTAGCCAGTGCAATTCCCATTGCAATCAATCCGGCTACTCCAAAGAGCCACAAGTTCAATTCGGTTTTCATGGTTTTTGATTTTTTCTATTCATCCCTCAACGCCATCACCGGATTCCTGCGGGCCACCCTGAAGGTTTGCCAGTTCACTGCAATCAAGGCAATGACCATGGTCAGGCAGGCTGCCATCATGAAAATCCACCAGCTTAGTGCGGTTCTGTAAGCAAAATTTTCGAGCCAGCTGTGCATGGCATACCAGGCCACCGGAAATGCGATCACAAAGGCCACAACGACCCACTTCAGGAACTCTTTATTCAGCATCACCAGAATTTCAGTCATAGAAGCGCCATTGGCCTTGCGGATCCCGATCTCCTTGGTACGCCGGTCGCAGGAAAATACTGCCATTCCCAGGATACCCAGCATTGAAATGATGATAGCCAGTACCGAAAAAATCAGGGTGAGGTTGCGCAATCTGACTTCATCCTGATATTTTTGTGCTAACATGTCATCAAAGTAATCGTAGGAAAATCCTCGTGATTTCCGGTGTTTCTGATAAACATCCCGGATAAATTTTATGGTCTCCGCCTGGTTATTACCCGAGATGCGCACATTCATTGTCATGATGTTTTGCGGATCGTTGGTGAGGATCAGCGGACCGATGGGAAAATGAAGCGGCCTGAAGTGAAAGTCTTTCACAACACCGACAATCACATAGTTTTCGATCCGTTCACCAATGGGATTCTGAAACCTGAGGATCTTTTCAGCGGTTTCATTGATAACAACAGGCAGGGACAACCTGCTATCTCCTGAGGGTTTTCGTTCGGTATGGGTTTCCACCTCTTTCCAGAAGCCATTAAAATCCATCTGGAGGAATTGTCCCTTTACGATCTCCAGCTTATAGGTTTTGGCAAAATCTTCATCCGTCCAGATCATGGATGCTCTGATGCTGTCGAACCGGCCGCCATGATTGACAGCAAGGCTGACATGCCAGTTGAAATCAACCGGGGCATATGCCGTGGCAGTAACGCCGAGAATATGGGGGTTTCTCAGCAATTCCTCCTTAAATGCTTTATTCTCATACCAGAGGCCGGTTGGAATGACCACAATATTATTCCGGTCGAAGCCCAGGTCTTTGCCCTGGATATAGTTCAGTTGCTTGATAAAAACCGATGTGGCGATGATGAAAAAAGTGGCGATGCTGAACTGGATCACCACCAGTAGCCGGGTAAAATTGCTCTTTGATCCGGTTTGGCTTCCCCCGCGGAATATCCTCAATGTTTTTAAGGAGGAAAGATACAACGAGGGATAAATACCAGCCACTATTCCCACCAGAACTGTTATCAGGCAAAGGCTGACCAGCAACCCGAAAGATAATTTCAAGGTGAGGTATTGCCCGGTAACTCCATTGAACCACGGCAGGATAATCCATATCAGAAACAAGGCAATTATGGTGGCGGCCATGGTTTGTAAAACCGCCTCTCCCATGAATTGCCTGATAATATCGCCTTGTCCTGCCCCGCAAACTTTTTTAATGCCGATTTCAGTTGCCCTCTCCGATGACCGCGCCACCGACAGCAGCGAAAAATTCAAGGCAGCCATGAGCATGATAATCAATGCCAGCCCGGAAAAAATCCACACATATTTATAACTGCTGATGTTTTTATCGTAGAGGTAAGTCTGGTAATTGGTGTGCAGATGGATATCTGTCAGCGCCTGAAATACTAGTTTATCTGAAAGCCTTGAGAACCGGCTAAGGTGATTGGTAATACCATCCAGGAACTTGTCGTCAATCCAGGCATTTTTGGCCAGTTTGATGTACACATGCACATGTGCTTTATCGCACCAGCTGTCGGAAACATAAGCATATTTGCTATTATTTCCTGAAACAATAAACCCGAAATCGATGTGGCTTTGTTTTGGGATCCGAACAACACCACTTACGGTATATATTATCGGATCATATTTATCACTGATAACTATTTTGCCGAGTGCCGGCTCTTTGCCAAATAATTTCCGGGCAACCTCTTCCGAAAGCACTGTGCTTGATGGATTTGAAAATGCCTTCTCCGGTGTGCCCTCGATGAATGTAAACCCACCGAAAATGGCAAAGAAATCATCATTGGTGCTCATACAGCGGGCCTCGATTTTTTCCCCTCCCTTGTCCCTTTTCAAGGGTGAATCTTCAGAATCGTAACTGATGTAGGTGGCATTTTCGATTTGAGGGTAAGACGCTTTTAATGTTTTCGCAACCGGGCGGTAACAGCCGGCCGATTTCACGACTTCATCCCCCTCTTTGGCCAGTGTCAGAACCCGGTAAATACGGTCATAGTCGGGATGAAATTTTTCATAGCTCAGTTCATTCAAAACCCACAAGTAGATCAATAAACTGGCCATCACTCCGATGGTAAATCCCATTAAAGTAATGAATGAATAACCCGGCTTATGGATAAAACTGCGAATT
>CAIYES010000351.1 GCA_903925275.1 uncultured Bacteroidales bacterium | reverse complement strand
TTACCATTGATTATTAGCTACTACGAATTTTTTTTCAACCACTATCGATAGCATGATCTGATCTTCCTGTCCCGAGGAGGTTTTCACACGCTATTCTTTTTCTCTTACAGATTTTTCATATACCAGGGAAATGGCATAAGGTGCCGTGATATTCTGTCATTTTGTTCCGAAACATATGAATATTAACTTTTACAGGATAAAAAAAGTTTAAAACATATAAATATTAACTAACACTAAGGAGAAAACCATGAAAACAACATTGTACATGTTATTATTTTTAACCGGAATCATTTTCCCGAATTTGCTTTTTGCTCAATTCACTCAACAAGGTTCAAAGCTGGTTGGAACCGGGGGTGATGCAGCATCATTCCAGGGGGGATCCGTAGCCATATCCGCCGATGGCAACACCGCCGTTGTGGGTGGAATTTATGATAACAATCAACAGGGGGCTGTCTGGGTCTTTACGCGCAACGCGAGTGTTTGGTCGCAGCAAGGTACAAAACTTGTTGGCACCGGTGGTGCAGGCGATTTTGTATATCAAGGCTATTCAGTGGCCATTTCGGCTGACGGTAATACCCTGATAGAGAGTGGATGGCGAGACAATACCGATACAGGAGCTGTTTGGATATTCATTAGAAACGCGGGTGTCTGGACACAGCAGGGTTCAAAACTTGTTGGTTCAGGTGCCGTGGGTGGTCAGATTCTTCAGGGAACATCTGTTGCCATCTCTTCCGACGGCAATACTGCATTGGTGGGCGGTTCCGGAGATAATGCAGCAGGGGCTGTATGGGTATTTACCCGTAGTGGAGATGTATGGACACAGCATGGATCAAAACTAGTAGGAACCGGTGGGGTCGGGCCGACAAACCAGGGGGCCTCCCTTGCCATTTCGGCCGACGGAAATACATTTGTTACAGGTGCCACGGTGGATAACGGCTACCTGGGTGCAGTGTGGGTTTTTACCCGAAACGGCAGCGACTGGGTACAGCAGGGAACAAAACTTGTCGGTGCTGAAAGTATTGACGCCTCCCAACAGGGCTCGTCAGTTGCCATTTCTTCCGACGGCAATACCGTTATCATCGGCGGTCCTGGTGACTTCCTGAACGAAGGAGCAGTATGGGTATTCACACGAAGTGGCGAAGTATGGGCGCAACAAGGTCCAAAATTGTATGCCGAAGGTTCCACGTCGCCTATCCTGGTAGGCAAATCCGTGGCAATTTCCCCAAATGGAAATACTGCGCTTGTGAGCAGCCCGGGAGCAAATGGCTCAATCGGAAAAGTTTGGATATTCAACAGGAGCGCCGGGGTCTGGACAAAGGAAAGTTCAGCGCTTGTTGGTACAGATGCAACAGGGGCAGCCAGGCAGGGGTGGTCAGTTGCCATATCTTCCGATGGGACGTTGGTAGAAAGCGGCCCTTTCGACAACGGCGGTGCAGGAGCATTTTGGGTGTTTCACAGTCCGAATATGGGAATATCACCAATTTCTGACAACCCATCAAGGGTTTGCCTTGAGCAGAATTATCCCAACCCGTTTAATCAGGATACAAAAATCAGATTTCAAATTCTGAAATCATCCTTTACCAGAGTTATTGTTTGTGATTTGATGGGCCGCGAAGTTTCAACACTGGTAAATGAACAACTTGAACCGGGAACGCATGATGTTGATTTTAATGGCAGTCATCTTGCCGGCGGTACCTATTTTTACAAACTGGAAACTGACGGAACTGTTGAAACGAAGAAGATGGTTTTGCTGAAATAGCAACCGTTAAATGTTACGTGTCACGATTTTTTTCTCGTGTTTCAATATCCCGCCACATTTCTTGCAGGTCAAGTCTTTTTTGATCATCCACACTTGCTTTTGGTCCGGCTCTTCCAGGTGATGATCGGGGGGCTATAAACATATTACGCCATTTCAGCAAAAATAGGTGTTACTGATTTTTATTTGGTGGATGCATGTATCCTAATTATTATGTAGGTTTGTAATTGGGTTTACTTAAAATACGAGTTACAAACCCATTCATCGTTCTTTAATTTTGAAAATTTTTGCCTGCTGATATTTCTTTGCCGGCAAACCGCTAATTATTTGAATCCGGACAAAAAAATATTTGTGCATGCAAGTTATTCATTTGTAAAGTAGATACGTTGCATGCCACGTATAGTAGAGACGTGGCATGCCACGTCTGGTATAGTCGTCGCATGCCATGTCTCTGGTTCAAATACAAGATATAAGGATGAAAAAACAAAAAAATAAATCCAATGCCGCAGCACTGAGTCACAAAGCCGGAGAGTTGCCGATTACCGGTAGAGACGTGGCATGCCACGTCTCTACCACAGAATCCGAAAATCATGATCACATTCATGAGCCTGAGGTATCCCCGATCGAGGAAAAGGATGCCATTCCCGAAAGCATCCTGTTTGTCCAGCGCGACATCACCGACCGCAAAAAAGCTGAAAATGACTTGAAGGAAAGCGACGAAAAGTATCGCCGCATCTTTGAAAGTGTTCAGGATGCCTACTTTGAGGCTTCCGGTGACGGAACGATCCTTGAAATTAGTCCTTCCATCGAAATAATTACCAAAGGACAATACAACCGGGATGAAATGATAGGAAAACCTTTTGCCGGGGTATATGCAAGTCCTGACGATCGGAATGTTTACTTTTCGAAATTATTTAAGCAGAAAAGAGTAACCGATTACGAATTATCGTTGCGTAACAAGGATGGTTCAATAATTCCTGTTACCGTTTCATCAGTCCTTTCTTATGATGCCTGCGGTAAACCGGCAAAAATAACCGGAATCATCCGCGACATTACCGAGCGCAAAAAGGCAGAGGAAACACTAAAACAAACCGCAGCAGAACTCAATTATTCCCAGGAAATTGCCAATATGGGAAGTTGGGAACTCAATCTTGTTACCGGTAAAGTTTCCTGGTCAAAGAGTTACTACATCCTTGTGGGACAACAGCCCGATGGAAATGAGTTACCCAAAGATGCCTTCAACAAACTGGTGCATCCCGACGACAAACACCTGCTCGATGAGATGATGCGGGAGATATATCAAAACCGCAAAGCTGTAAGTGCAGATATGCGCCTGATCATGCCAGATGGTAACGTAAAATGGGTGCAAAATAATATTGTTCCCGAATTCGACGGAGATATCCTGATCAATTTAAAAGGAGTAAATATTGATATTACCGCGAAAAAGTTGACCGAAGAAAATATTAAACATCAAAACCAAAGATTAAATGCCATTATCAGCACGTTACCCGATATAATTTTTGTTATTGGCCTGGATGGCGTTTATCATGAGTTTTACTGTTCAACACCGGAGTTGCTGCTTATTACGCCTGATCAGATAATCGGTACAAATTTAAGAGACGTATTTGATGAAGAGCAGACATCCAGGCATCTTCAAAAATTCAACGAATGTATTCAGTCGAAACAACTCATCACATACGAATATTCGATGGGTAATAAAGTAAATACTGAATATTTCGAAGCACGATTGGCTCCTTTGGGCGATAATCGGGTTTTAGCTTTGGTCAGAGATATAACCAAACGAAAACAGGCTGATAACGAAATTCGCAATCTCAACGAAAACCTTGAAAGAAGAATTACTGAAAGGACAATACAATTAGAAGAAACCAACGAAATTCTCGAAAATGAAATCCAACGCCGGGTGTTGATCGAAGATGAACTTGAATTCGAAAAACATCGGCTAGCTGACATTATTAAAGGTACCAACGTAGGAACCTGGGAATGGAATATCCAAACCGGAGAAATCATTTTCAATGAGCGCTGGGCCGAAATTTTGGGGTATACTTTGGATGAAATATCACCTGTAAGCATCGAAACCTGGATTGGATTTTCCCATCCAAATGATTTCAAAGATGCGGCTGAATTAATGGGAAAACACGCCAAGGGAGAATCAGACTATTATGAATTTGAATCGAGACTGAAGCACAAAAATGGCGAATGGGTCTGGGTTTTAGACAGGGGTAAAGTTCACACCTGGGATGATAACGGCAAACCGCTCCTGATGTCGGGAACACATCAGGATATAACTGACCGAAAACGTGCCGAGCAGGCCTTGCGTGAGAGTGAGGCACGGTTTTCACTTTTTATGGATTATTTACCCGTTATCGTATTTTTAAAAGACCACGAAGGCCGTACGCTGTTCGTCAACAAGTATATGGACGATGTCTTTAGTTCCTCTGGATGGATTGGAAAAACCATGCTGGAAGTTTTCCCAAATGAATTAGGCGAAAAATTATTGTCCGATGATCTTAATTCAATGCAGTTGGGCTATCAGAAACTTGAAGAAAGTTTGGTTCAACTCGACGGAAAGCTGCACCATTACGAAACACAAAAGTTTACCATTGACCGATCGGGTCAGGACCCATGGCTGGGAGGCATTTCCCTGGATATTACCCAACGCAAACAGGCAGAAGAAGCTCTTATTGTTGCAAAAGACGAAGCAGTCAAAGCAAATCAAGCCAAAAGCGAATTCCTTTCACGGATGAGCCACGAACTGCGCACTCCCCTGAATTCAATACTTGGCTTTGCCCAGTTAATGGAGATGGGCGAACTAAAAGCATCGCACAAAAAGGGGGTAAATCACATTCTGAACAGCGGAAAGCATCTGCTCAACCTGATCAACGAAGTTTTAGACATATCGGGCATCGAAGCAGGCCGGGTTTCGCTTTCGTTTGTTCCTGTTGAGTTAGGCAGAATTATCAGTGAAACAATAGACACCCTTCATCCGTTAGCCAATGCACTGAAGGTAAAACTTGAATTGACAGATCCAGTTCAGAACCAGCTATTTGTAAAAGCCGACCATCATCGCTTACGGCAGGTGATGATTAATTTAGTCAGCAATGCAGTAAAATACAATCATGAAGATGGTTCAGTCATGATCAATACCGAATTACAGCATGCAATAGCCCCGGCCATTTCATTTGTGAGAATATCGGTAACTGATACAGGGCGCGGGATCAGTCCTGAATTTATCGGCAAACTATTTCTGCCGTTTGAACGTATAGGAGCTGAGAACACCGGTATTGAAGGCACAGGGCTTGGGCTCATGGTGGTTAAAAATCTGATGGGCGCCATGGGCGGACGTGTCGGGGTTGAAAGTGTACCGGGTGAGGGAAGCACCTTCTGGATTGAATTGCCGCACATTGAGGATTACAAAACAGGCAATAGGCAAGAGGCAACAGGCAATGGCCAGGAAACAATGCAGGAGAATGAAAAAGCCGGAACCATCCTCTACATCGAAGACAATGCCTCCAACACGGAACTGGTGGAGCAAATTCTGCTCGATCAACGGTCAACCATTCATTTGGTGAGCAGTACGAAAGGAGCACAGGCAGTTTCATTAGCCATCAAATACGCACCTGATTTAATCCTTCTTGATCTCGATTTGCCGGATGTACAGGGTTTCGAAGTGATCAGATTTCTTCAGGCGGAAGAAAAAACAAAGGAAATTCCGGTTGTCGTTATCAGTGCAGATGCGATGCCGCTGCAGATTGAAAAGTTGATGAATGCCGGCGCCATAAATTATCTGACAAAGCCGCTGGATGTAGTTGAGTTTTTAAGGGTGCTGGATGAGGAAATAGGCTATAATAAACTACAGAAATGAAAAAAATATTGTCCATGTTACGCAATTAGGCCTATCCTCAAGCCATCGGAGCCGGGGATGTTTACGAAATGTTTATTGCGACCGGCAGGGTTGTTACCACTATCGAGGAGCCGGTTGTTGAAACCCAGTGGCTTCTAATCACAACCACTCCCTGCCGGATTCCGGATTTCGCCTCATCAGAATTATGACGCACAGGATAACGATGTCGAATCCTTCTTTTGGTTCGCAGGCGATGAAAAGTTATTCACACTCCACAACCTTTTATTCATGAAGCCGATTAAACAGGGAAAAGTGAATATTGAGGCGTGAAAAGTGAATAAAAAATGGGAGAAGGGTTGCTTTACCAGATAGGGCTGACATTGATTCCAGGGGTAGGGGATGTGCTTGGGAAAAAGCTTGTTTTGCTTTGCGGAAGTGCCGAAGCGGTGTTCAGAGAACCGCGGCAGCACTTGAAAAAAATACCGAGGGTAGGTGATTTGCTTGCCAGGGCGGTGGGTAATAAGGAGATACTGTTGAGGGCGGAGAAGGAGGTTGTTTTTGTTGACCGCTATCATATTTCCGCGTTTTTCTTTCAGGATACCGGGTATCCGCAAAGGCTGAAACACTGTTTCGACAGTCCCATCCTGCTTTTTTACAAGGGGACCGCAGCGCTCAATATTCCCCGGGTTATCGGGATTGTAGGAACACGAAGTGCAACGGCTTATGGCAAGTCGGTTACCCGTGAAATTGTTGCAGGTCTGGTTCAGCAACAAGTGCTGGTCGTTAGCGGTCTTGCTTACGGGATTGATAGTTGTGCACATCGTTCTGCCCTTGATTACGGGTTGAATACAGTGGGATCTCTCGGCCACGGGCTCGATACGGTTTATCCATGGCTGCACAGGTCGCTGGCTGAGAAAATGGTGGCTCAGGGTGGTCTCATCACCGAATTCCTTAGCGGAACAAAGCCTGATCGCACAAATTTTCCAAAACGGAACCGGATTATTGCAGGTTTGTGTGATGCCATTGTGGTTGTGGAAGCCGGCCGCAAAGGTGGAGCGCTGATCACAGCCGATATCGCCAATTCATATAACCGCGATGTTTTTGCCATCCCCGGAAGGGTGAATGATCCTTATTCTGATGGAACCAATTACCTCATACGGACGAACCGGGCATCGTTGATTCAAAATGCAGATGATATAGAATACCTCATGGGATGGAAAGATACGGCTTTACCCACGCTGCCGGTACAGCGAAAATTTTTTATTGAGATGACGCCGGCGGAAGAGCAAATTGTTGCAAAGCTGCAGGAAAAAGGAAAACTGGGCATTGATGAAATCTGCATCCTGACGGAAAACCCGATGAGTAAGGTGTCGGCCTCATTGCTCAACCTTGAGTTTGAGGGGGTGATAAAATGTTCACCAGGAAAGATGTATGAACTAATTTGATGGTTCCGGAATAGTATAAGCTGCTTTGAGACCAAGAATTAAAACAATCAGCGTTGAGCCAAATGAGAAAAGACTCAGCAGTTTGAAGTCGCTGGTAAGCAGGCAAAAATTGAAAATCCCATGAAAAAAGAGCGAGCCAAATAGGCCGGTAAGCGAATAGACAATCCGCGCATGAAGAAATTTGGCCATCCCCACAAAAAAACCCATGATCACGGAGAAAAGGATGTTGGCAGGCACAAAAATAAAGGCATAAAGGGTTGGAGGGAAATTTATCTGGATGTTAAACAGGTTGAAAACAAAAAACAGGAGGGCTACAGCCGAAAAGCCAAGGGCTGTCATTATGGAAAAAGTTATCGCATCAATGGGTTTTCTGATCTCTTTTTTTTCAACGATAAAATATCTGAAAATGATGAATTTGCCAAACTCCGCACTGCCGCCAATGGTTATGAATGAAAAGAAAAGTATTCGTTTAAGGCTTCCCAGTTCGCTCAATCCCAGCTTTGCTGAAATGGCTTCGGCTGCAATGAGTACCACAACCCCGGCTCCGCCTGCAATAAAACTGTAAAGCAGGAGTCGACTGAATCCACCGCCATTGCGTTTCCTGAAATAAAAGTACATTATTAGTGCAATGAGGGGTGCAAGAAACAGTGTGAAATCTGCAATTGGTCTCATGTTGCTGGGATTAATGGATATTCCCGTCAAATGTAAATAATTTTTATACTTTTACAAACAAAAATTTATTTCTAAATCTTTCTTTTGGAAGGAATCGTTGTAAAATCGACTGGAAGTTGGATCACTGTCAGGATACCGGATGGTTCAATTATTTATTGCAAATTGAAGGGTCATTTCCGTACACAGGATATCAAACATACCAACCCGGTTGCAATTGGTGACCGCGTTCAGGTTGAACATGTCGGCGGTGACAGCCATGGCATGATCACACACATCCGTGAACGGGAAAATTACATCATCCGGAAAGCCAAGAATTTATCGAAGGTTTCGCACATTATTGCGGCAAACCTCGACCATGCTTACCTGATAGTTACGCTGGCTCAGCCGCAAACATCCAACGGGTTTATTGATCGTTTTCTGGTGACTGCCGCCGGATATTATATTCCGGCAAGCCTTATTTTCAACAAGATAGATTTATATAGTCCTGAATTAATGCTTATCCTGGATGAACTGACCGGAATTTATCAGCAGGCAGGATATACCTGCTATCGTGTTTCAGCGATCCGTGGTGATGGGGTAGCCGAGGTCAGGGAATGTTTGCAGGATAAAGTCAGCCTTTTTTCCGGCCATTCCGGTGCGGGGAAGTCCGCACTGATCAAGGCCATCAACCCGGCGTTAAATCCGCGTATCGGCAAATTGTCTGAAATGCACCAGAAGGGCATGCATACCACCACATTTGCTGAAATGTTACCGCTTGGGGGTAATGGTTTCATCGTGGATACGCCGGGTATCAAAGAGTTCGGGCTGATCGATTTTGATAAAACTGAAATTCACCGGTGTTTTCCCGAGATGGATCGGTTGTTGCCCCAATGCCAGTACAAAAATTGTTCGCATACCCATGAACCGGGTTGTGCGGTGAAGACAGGCCTTGAAACAGGGGCCGTGAGTACGTTGCGTTATAATTCATATCTTAGTATCCTCAATGATAGCTAAACACCTGATTACCGATTCGGTCATACCGCTTAAACCTACTGATACGGGCATGTTTGCTATTGCCCGGATGGACGAGTGCCACCTGGCGCATCTTCCGGTAGTCGATGACCAGAATTTTCTGGGATTAATTTCCGATAAGGAGTTACTTGCCCTGAATGACCATGAAAATGAGATAGGTAGCCTGAAACGCTTGTTTGACCAGGCAAATGTTGAAGAAAATCAGCATATTTATGAGGTCATCAAGGCTTTTGCTGCCTCCGATGTAACCCTGATGCCCGTGGTGAATCTGAAAAATCAATACATTGGAGCCATCATCCTGCCAACACTCGTAAAGTACTTTTCGGAAATGACAGCTATTCGCAACCCTGGTGGTGTTATAGTGTTGGAAATCAATAATAAAGATTATAGTATTGTTGAAATTGCACAAATCGTTGAGTCGAATGATGCAAAAATTCTGAGTCTCTACATTACCTCTTTTCCTGATTCTACAAAACTGGAGGTTACCATCAAACTAAACCGCATTGATATAGGAACAGTGCTTCAGACATTCTATCGGTACAATTATGTGGTTAAGGCAACATGGTCGCAGGAAAACGCCTACAGTGAAGGACTCCAGGATCGTTTTGATGCCTTGATGAATTATCTGAGCATCTGACCGATGAGCTACCTCCGATTACCCGGTCTTCTTATGGCTTTGGCAGGAAGCATCTTGTTGTTCGTCTTCAATTTATCGCAATCTTTCGGACAGGATACCCTGTCAAAATCTCCGTATGGAAAGGCGGACATGCTGATCATTCATAAGATCACCATCACGGGAAATAAGATCACAAAGCCTCGTATAATTACCCGTGAACTGGAATTCAGGGAGAACGATACGTTGTCTGTCCCGGTTTTGCAGGCTGCGCTGAAAACCAGTCAGCAGAACGTATTCAATACGAAGCTTTTTAATTTTGTAACCATCGATACCACCAATATTGCTGGTACACGGTTCATCAATGTGAATATCTCGGTGGTGGAGCGGTGGTATATATGGCCGATTCCCTTGTTCGAGATTTCGGAACGGAATTTCAATGTCTGGTGGGAAACACGTGACTTCAGCCGCCTCACCTATGGCATGGATTTTACCTTTAACAATTTCAGGGGACGGAACGAAACCCTTCGCCTGCTGGTTCATTTGGGCTACAATCAATTGTACGGGTTTACCTATAAAATTCCGTATCTCAACAGAAAGCAAACGATAGGTATCGGGTCGGGCGGAGGCATTGAGCTTAACCACGAACTGGCCGTAACGACCCTGAACAACAAACCGGTGTATGCAAAGGATGTTTCGGCATATCTGAAAAAAATAGTTTATGGATATCTGGAGTTGCAGGTACGACCCAATTTTTACGCTACCAACATTTTCCGTTTATCCTATAATTACTATTTTTTCGGTGGAAATATCTATGATCTTCCCGGATTCAGCCTAGTGAAGAGCAGCCATCAGCAGTTTGTAACCCTTTCCTATTTTTATAAAAACGATCATCGCGATGTATCATATTATCCTTTGAAAGGGTACTGTTTGGAACTGGAGTTGAATCATGCGATTCCTTATGAAACTGCACATAACAGCTATGTAAAAGTAAACCTTCGGAAGTACTGGCAGTTGCATAACAAATGGTATTTTGCATCCGGGTTTACAGGGAAACTGACTTTTGCAGAAGTACAGCCCTATTATCTTCAGCGAGGTTTGGGGTATGGACAGGATTTTGTGCGTGGATATGAGTATTATATTGTTGATGGACAGCATTTTGCATTGTTGAAGAGCAACCTGAAATTTGCATTGCTTCCGCAGCGGGTTTTGAAAATCGGATTTATAAGAACCACGAAATTCAACACCATTCCTTTGGCGTTCTACCTGAGTGTTTTTGCTGATGTAGGTTATGTATATAATTATCAGGGATTGCTTCCTGCATCGCGAATTAAAGGCAATACTCTGGAAAATAGTTTGCTGACAGGTATCGGTGTCGGGCTTGATTTTACTACGTATTATGATGTTGTGATCAGGCTTGAGGGTTCAATGGACAGGATGGGTCGGACCGGGATTTTTCTCCATTTTACCGCGCCGATATAAAATTCTGAATGATAAATTAACGTACCTTTGCACCCTCATTTCAGAAAAATTTCAACATTGCCATGAAAGTTGCCATATTTGGTAAAAATGTATCTGAAACAGTCATTCCTTACATTCAGGAGTTATTTGACGAACTTCATGATTTGAATGCGGTTGCAGTGGTGTATAAACCATTTTTTGAAATTCTCAGTGGAAAAATAACATTTCTGCGGCAACCCGACCTGTTCATTACCCAGGCAGATATCGAACAGAAGGTTGATTTTTTATTTTCCATCGGGGGAGACGGGACAATCTTAGATGCTGTCGGACTTGTTGGTGATTCAGGGATTCCCGTTACCGGGATTAACATGGGGCGACTTGGTTTTTTATCCAGTATTTCAAAAGAACAAATTATTCCTGCCATCAAGGCCATTCAACTTGGCCAATACAAACTTGAGAAAAGGACACTTTTACAGCTTGAAACGCCGAAAAGCCTGTTCGGCCTGAACAATTATGCCCTGAATGACCTCATCGTGTATAAGCCAAACATCATGTCGATGTTGACAATTAAAACCTGGATCAACGATGAGTTTTTAAATTCGTACTGGGCCGATGGGTTGATTGTTGCCACACCCACAGGATCAACAGCGTATTCACTTAGTTGCACCGGTCCGATTATTACGCCTGATTCTGAAAATTTTTTAATCACGCCGATTGCAAGTCACAATCTTACGGTCAGGCCTATTGTTATACGAGATGACAGCGAAATCCGAATTCGTGTTGAAAGCAAGAGCTCCGATTTTTTCGTGAGTCTGGATTCCAGGATTGAAAAGCTTGATCATGCATTGGAATTGGTAATTCGCAGGGCATCATTCAAGATCAATCTTCTCCGGTTGACCGACAAGAATTTTTTTCAAACCATCCGCGAAAAACTCAACTGGGGATTAGATATCCGGAATTGGCAAAATAATATCTGAATATCCCCACATCCATCCAATAAATTAGTGATTTAAGCGTTTGTCATAATTATTGAAAAAGAATAATCAAATAGCATATACAAAGCACATGTTAAGCCACACAGGGAGATCTTTTTTCCTTGTCATTCTTTTTATTTTTGTTTTTCAGTTTGTTAAATCACAGGATCTTGAAGTGGGGTTAACTGGTGGTGGTGGTTATTATCTTGGTGATCTGAATCCCGGAAAACATTTTTCAAATACCCAGGTTGCTTATGGTGCCATGGCTCGTTATTGTTTTGATACACGTTGGGCTGTGAAATTAGGTTTTACAAAAGGTTCCATCAAAGGTGATGCCTCATCCACCAGCTTTCTTCCCGACCGCGGCTTGTCGTTTTCGAGTACGTTGACGGATATTGCGGCGGTGTTGGAATTTAATTTCCTGCCATATTTTACAGGCAGCCGGGTGAACGGAATATCACCGTATATTTACGGCGGTATTTCTGTGTTCTTTTTTAACCCCGTTTCCAATGGTGTTTCATTGCAGGCGATGGGCACCGAAGGGCAGAATATCGGATACCTCGGGCGCAAACCTTATAATCTGACCAGTATATCCATACCGTTCGGGATAGGGGCTAAATTAAGTCTTGCCAAACGGTTGAGTATGCAGGTTTACTGGGAGATGCATAAAACATTTACCGATTATCTTGATGATGCGAGTACAACGTATTATCTCAATGGCCGATCCATTAAACCCACCGACCAGGAGGGAATATTGTCGGATCCTACGCTTAATCACGACCCCGGTATGCAACGGGGCAATTCAAAAAATAATGATTGGTATGCCTTTTTTGGACTTTCGATCACCTACAAATTTAGCCTGTTATCGTCAAAAAAATGCCGGGACTTAAATCATCATTAATTCCCGGATGTTCCATATGATGGAGTTAAAGGATCAGATAGATAAGAAAAAATTACCCATTCACGTAGCTGTGATTATGGATGGCAATGGCCGTTGGGCCAAGAAACGTGGATTTATTCGTACCCTGGGTCATGAGAAAGGGGTTGACGCCGTAAGAAATACCGTTGAAGCTGCAGCTGAACTGGGAATCAGGTACCTTACCATGTATGCTTTTTCCACTGAAAACTGGAATCGTCCGAAATACGAAATTGACGCGTTGATGCGGATTTTAGTCAATTCGCTTCATGGGGAGATGAAAACCCTGATGAACAATAATATTAAGCTTACTGCAATTGGCGACCTGAAAAGTCTGCCTGCAAAAAGCTATCGCGAACTGATGAAATCCATTGATGAAACCTCACAAAACACTGGGTTGACATTAATTCTTGCCCTTAGTTACAGTTCACGCTGGGAGCTGGTTGAAGTAGTACGGTCGATTGCCAGGAAGGTTGAAGCGAAAGAGATATCACCGGATCAGATTGACATATCAACAATCACCTCATTTTTAGCAACCTCGGCAATTCCTGATCCCGAACTCCTGATCCGCACCAGTGGTGAGTTTCGCATCAGCAATTTTCTGCTTTGGCAAATTGCCTATGCCGAATTTTACTTTACCGACACCCTTTGGCCTGATTTTGGGAAAGAGGACCTATATAAAGCACTTCTCGATTTTCAGCAACGGGAAAGAAGATTTGGGCTTACAAGTGAACAGATCAACGAATTTGAAGGAAAACTACGTAAATAAACCCGAATGAGACTTCGCGAACTGCTGATAATTCCATTTTTATTGCTTTTGGTTCATCCACTTTCGGCCCAGATAAGTCTGGGCGAAAAAACTGCGATGGATTACAACAGTCCGAAGGAATATTACATCGGGGGAATGACCGTGAGCGGTGTTAAATATCTGGATGGGAACGTTTTGATCATGCTCTCAGGATTAACAGTAGGTGACAAGGTGAAAATTCCAGGTGATAAAATTTCACAGGCGATCCGTAAATTATGGGATCAGGGTCTTTTTGAAGAAATCAATGTTTCAGTTACCAAAATTGTGGATAATCAGGTTTTTCTCGATTTTTACCTGAAAGAACGCCCGCGGTTATCAAAATTTCAGTTCAATGGAATTAAAAAGTCAGATGCTGATGACATCAGGCAGAAAATCAGATTGGTGAAAGGTGATTATGTGACTGATAACATGGTGGTTAAAACGAAGAATATCATTTTGAAATTTTACAATGACAAAGGCTATCTTAATGCCACCGTTGAAATCATCCCCAAAAAGGATAGTGCCACAGCCAATGAAGTAACGCTCTATATCAATGTTGACAAGAATGAAAAGGTGAAAGTTTTCTCCATAAATATCCATGGAAATAAAGACATTTCAGCAGAGATGATTAAAGGGGCTTTAAAGAAAACCAAGGAAAAGAGTCTGTTTAACCCCATGAACGACCTGGATAAATTGGCGTATATTTCTACCAAGGATGCAGCAACCATGGATTTTGTAGAGATTGGAAATGCCTTTGGAGAGCATGCTTCCAACAATATCCGGATCCGTATTTTCAAATCTTCGAAATTCATAGATGAAGAATACCAGGCTGACAAACAGTTGCTTATAGGTAAATACAATGAATTAGGTTATCGTGATGCACGGATTATCAGGGATTCAATATCGAAAAATGATGACAACACGATCAACATCGATATGTGGATTGAGGAGGGACCAAAATATTATGTGCGGAACATTACATGGGTGGGCAATACCAAATACAACTCTCTATTTCTCAGTCGCATTCTGAAGATCGGCAAAGGTGATATATACAACCAGACAGCTCTTGAGCAGGCACTCACCTACAATCCAAACGGTGCCGACATTCAGTCGTTGTATATGGATGATGGTTACCTTTTCTTTAACGTTGTGCCTGTGGAGACCAGGGTTGAGAATGATTCAATCGATCTGGAAATCCGCATGCATGAAGGCAAACAGGCTACCGTTAACAAGGTGACCATCAAGGGAAACACCAAAACAAACGATTATGTAGCGTTGCGTGAAGTTCAGACAAGGCCGGGACAGCTTTTCAGCCGCGACCGGCTCATCAGGTCGCAACGCCAGCTTGCACAACTTAAGTATTTCGATGCCGAAAAACTCACGCCGAACGTGAACCCCATTCCCGAAGACGGTACAGTGGACATCGGGTATGAAGTTACGGAAACTTCGGCCGATCAGATTGAGCTCTCAGGAGGCTGGGGCTATGGACGCATCGTTGGAACGGTTGGATTATCGTTTAACAATTTTTCATTGAGGAACATTACAAAACTGAAGGCATGGAAACCAATTCCTGCCGGTGACGGTCAGAAGCTGAGCCTGCGTTTCCAAACCTATGGAAAAGGGTATTTCAGCTATAATTTCTCTTTTACCGAACCCTGGCTTGGAGGCCGGAAACCACTTGCCCTCAGTTTATCCTATTTCCACTCCAAGTATACCAATGGGCTGGCTACCAACGCTGTTGGTTATGCATACTTTAAAATTGACGGGATTTCAGTCGGGTTGGGAACACAACTTCACTGGCCTGATGATTATTTTTCACTATACCAAAGTATTAGTTACAACAGGTACAACACTTATAATTATTCATCAATCTTCACATTTGGCGGAGGAAATGGGGTTTATAATTCCTTGAGTTATGGCATCTCTCTTTCACGCAATTCGGTAGATGCTCCCATTTTTGCAAGAACCGGATCGGAGTTTACCATCGGGTTGGATGTAACGCCTCCGTACTCCTTATTCCGCGGCAATGTTGATTACAGCGCCATGACAGCTAGCGAGCGGTATAAATGGGTGGAATATTATAAGATCAAATTCAAGGGCTCCTGGTATATCAATCTGGTCGACAAACTGGTGATGACCCCTCGCCTCCGTTTTGGCTTCCTGGGATCATACAATAAAAATCTTGGAGATACCCCTTTTGAACGTTTTTATCTTGGTGGCGACGGTTTATCCGGGTACAACAACATGGATGGCCGTGAATTGATCGGAATGCGCGGGTATGCCAATAACTCACTCACCCCTGGCTATCCCAACACAATCGGGGGAACTGTTTATACAAGGTATACCCTTGAATTGCGTTACCCGATTTCACTCAATCCCAGCGCTACCATCTATGGCCTTGGATTTGTGGAAGCGGGAAATGACTGGTTGCAGTGGAGTCAGTTTAATCCTTTCAATGTTTATCGTTCGGTTGGCGTTGGAATCCGTGTGTTTTTACCTATGTTCGGATTGCTTGGTCTTGACTGGGGATATGGTCTTGATCAGGTTCCCAATGTTCCTGGAGCAAGTGGCGGTCAATTCCATTTTTCGATCAATTCGTCGATCGATTAATGTTGGGGAAATGGCATTATGTAGAGACGAGGCATGCCTCGTCTGATTTCAAAAGTTGAGACGAGGCATGCCTCATCTGATTTCAAAAGTTGAGACGCGGCATGCCTCATCTGATTTCAAAAGTTGAGACGCGGCATGCCGCGTCTGTACAAAAATGTTTTAAATTTTTTATTATGAAAAAAATAATTTTTCTGGTTGCGGTGTTCATTTTTGCCGTGACGACAATCCAGGCACAGAAATTTGCCTATGTTGATACGCAATATATCCTTGATAACATTCCTGAATTTACCGAAGCCCAGGCTCAACTTGATGAACTTTCAAACCAATGGCAGAAGGAGATTGAGACGAAGTTTGCCGAAGTTGATAAAATGTACAAGGACTATCAGGCTCAATCGGTATTGCTTCCCGATGATATGAAGAAGAAAAAGGAACAGGAGATCGTTGAGAAGGAAAAGGAGGCGAAAAACCTGCAGCGGGTACGTTTTGGAAAAGATGGTGATCTTTTTAAAAAACGTCAGGAATTGGTCAAGCCAATTCAGGAAAAAATTTACAATGCGATCCAGGAACTATCCGCCAATAACAACTATGCCGTTGTTTTTGATAAAGGGGGTAGTTTGACCATGATGTATGCCAACCCTAAATTTGATATCAGCGATGATGTGCTTGATAACCTCGGTGCAAATCTGAATAACAGGAAAGGGAAGGGAAAAAGCGGTTCTCCTGCCCCTGCTCCCAAGCAAAGTGGCACAAGTGGCGGTTATAATACAGGATCAGGGAGCGGAACTGAAACAAGAGAACCGAAGAAATAAAAAAAAATCTTAATTTTGCAGCACCAAATTGTAGTATAAACCTTTAATTATTGAAAATGAAAAAATTAGCTAAACTTTTTGCCGTAATTGCATTGATAATTGGTTGTTCGTTTGCATCACATGCACAAAATCCGGTCAAGATCGGGTATATCGATTTCAATACACTTTTGGCAGCTATGCCCGGAATTGATTCTGTAAAGATCAATCTTCAAAGGTATCAAAAAACACTTACCGACCAGATGGATGCTATGAAGGCTGAATTCGAGAGCAAATATTCCGATTATCAATCACAGGCTTCCAGCATGTCGGATTTGATCAAACAGACTAAAGAAAAAGAACTGTCTGATCTGCAGGGTCGTATTGATGCATTCCGGGAGAAAGCACAGCAGGATCTCCAGTCTAAGCAGCAGGAATTAGTTGCTCCTTTCATTGAGAAAGCAAAAACGGCCATCAAGGAAGTTGCCAAGGAAAACAAATTTACCTACATCTTAAATGCCATTGAAGACGTGGTCATTTATAAAGATGAAACGGATGATGTAATGCCACTCGTAAAGAAAAAATTGGGCATTCAGTAACAGCATTTTTTAATGAATCAAAGCCGGTATTTTTTAGTACCGGCTTTTTTTATGACTTTTTATTAAATTTGAGAAAAAATACTGATCCTGGAGAAATTTGTAACGCCCTATCCCTGACCTTTGCAGTTAGATGGGAAGGGAAAATGAGTCAAGCTGTAAAAAAATCTTTGACAGATGAAAAAGCAATATAACCGCAGGGAATTTATCAGAACCATGGCTGCAACCGGCGTGGGTCTTGCAGTGGGAGAAGATCTTTTGGCTTCGATCCGTCCCGATGAGCATAACAGTCCGTTCAAACCGGCGCCTGCAGCCAATTCCATGGAAAAGGTCCGGATAGGCTACGTGGGTGTCGGACTGCAGGGTACTTCACATGTAGAAAATCTGTTGAAAATTGATGGCGCCGAGATTGTGGCAGTGTGTGATATCGTCGAAAGCCGTGTCAAGCGTGCCCAGGATATGGTTGAAAAAGCCGGTTTCAGGCGTCCTGAAGGATATTCAAATGGTGAACTTGACTGGCAACGGTTGTGTGAACGCAACGATGTTGACCTGGTTTATACAGCCACACCCTGGCAGTGGCATGTCCCCGTGTGCCTTGCGGCGATGAATAACGGGAAGCATGTGGCTACGGAAGTTCCGGCGGCACTTTCGGTGGATGACTGTTGGAAACTTGTCGAAACATCAGAGAAAACCGGCAGGTATTGCATCATGATGGAAAACTGCAACTACGATAAAATTGAGATGCTGATTCTGAATATGGTCAAAAAAGGACTTTTCGGTGAGTTGCTCCATGCCGAATGTGGCTATCTGCATGATCTGCGTGATGTAAAACACGATATGGAAGGGGAAGGAGTATGGCGACGTGATTTCTCCATGCATCACAATGGCGATTTGTACCCTACACATGGTCTTGGTCCCATCATGCAATGCATGGATATCAACAGAGGAAATTATTTCGATTACATGGTGTCGTTTGCTACCAAAACACGTGGCCTTCACGAGTACGCAGTTAAAAAATTCGGCTCCGGCAGCCTGCAGGCAGGCGAAAAATTTATCCTTGGCGATGTAGTTACAACTGTAATAAAAACCATGAATGGGGAGACCATCGTCGTAACCCACGATACCAGTTCACCTCGTCCATACAGCCGCAACATCCTGGTTCAGGGAACCAAAGGACTGGTCAGAAAATATCCTGAGCCGAAGATATATATTGAAGGAGTAAGTAAAACCGATGATCAATGGGAGCCAATCAATGATTATCTGAAAATGTACCAGCATCCGATATGGGAAGAGCTCGAAAGCGCCAGCAAAGGCGCCGGTCATGGAGGAATGGATTTCATTGAGGATTACCGGCTTGTAAATGCCCTGCTTAAAGGCGTACCACCCGATATGGATGTGTATGATGCAGCAGCGATGAGTGTTGTTCGTCCGCTTAGCGAAAAGTCCATCGCAAATCGCGGAAAACCCATTGCATTTCCAGATTTTACCCGGGGGATGTGGAAAAATCCACGTGAATTGCAGGTGATGAAAACAGGTACTTAGCCTGATCCGGTTATCCTTTAAATATTATCTACAAAACCTTTTTTACCCGGGAATTGTCATGTCTTGAATTGTCACATCGGGTAAAAACGAAGAAAATGGTTTTGCCACGGCCCGAGTGCAACATAAAGCCCCTGATCATTCATTTCTTCCCCATTTCGTTCAAAGTTGACATCCGACAACGTGTCGTTCAGCCGCCAGTTGGTGCTGCGTATTAAATCGTTCGCCGGCATCCTGATACGGCCCTGAGCCGGTTGTGCAGAATAATTGACCACGATCAGGTACCGGTCATCAGCGTCGTACCAGCACCATGACAGAAGGTTTTGAAAACTGTCATTATCGCTCCAGCCGGTGCTTTTACAAAGCTGCCATGTGCCCGTTTTAAAAACGGGATGGTGAATAGCGTTGAGCAGCCGTTTGACAAAGCCGAATAAATCGGTGTCTGCAGGTTCGTCGGGGCGGCGCCGCAGGAATACCGGCAATTTTACTTTTCGTCCTTCAAATTGTCCTTCATGATATAGTTTTGCACCGGGAAGGGTGGAAGATATCACAACAGCAGCACGGTTTTTCCCTTGTTGAAAAGCAACAACATGCCTGAGTTCATCATGGTTTTCAATAAAGCGGATCAGCTTTGACTGGTACTCAGGTTCAGCCATCAGATGCTGGTTGATTGCATGAGCTGTTTCGTGTTCCAGCCTGTCGTACAAACGTTTATCATAACAGTAATCAAAGCCTTGTTGCTGGAGTTTCCATTCCAGATCCCAATAGGCTTCGGCGATAAAGATAAAATCATGGTTATTTCGTTTCACGGCAGGGATCAATTCTTCCCAGAATTCATATACAGGTCTCTCACCTGCCCGTTTGCCCCAGGTACGTTCGAAAACATCATTCATCAGGAGCATGGCCATGTCGCAGCGAACACCATCGCATTGACCGGAAATCTTCACAACGGTTTCAATGGTAGTTTCACGCATCTCAGGATAGAAAGCGTTGAGTTGCAACACATCCTGCCAGGCAGGGTAGTAAGGATCCTTTCCACAGGCAAAAATGGTTCCGCCGATCATAACAAATGAATTCGGATCGTCGCGTAAATCCTCCTTGTTTCCACTGATGAAATACTCGGGAGACTCTGTGACCCACGGATGATCGCAGGCCAAGTGATTCGGCACAAAATCGAGGATAAGTTTGATTCCGCGTTGTGCCAGCTGGTTCCGGGCAATGGCCAGACCTTGATTACCGCCAAGTTGTTCGTCAACCTGATACCGGCGCACACAATAGGGGGATCCTACATTATCTTCAAAGCTGAAATCGGGCAAGGCGCTCCTGAAATCGGCGAGGTTGCCTGCATGGTGGTTCGAGATGTCAATTCCTTTGGGGCTTCTTTCCCACACACCCATCAGCCAGATGGCTTCGATGCTGAGATTTGACACTTCATCCCATTTCTCTTCCGGAATATTGCCCAGGGTGACAGGATATCCTTTTTCCCGGCTTAATTCCCGAAGCCAAACCCATGTGTTGATCTCATATACAACGGGATTCTTTTTCCAGGGTTCCATAGGTGTTAGTTTGAAGGTACCTCACCTCCTGACCCCCTCTCCTGAAGGAGAGGAGGGAGGAGGGTTAATGATCGTTATTCCAGATTGCAAGATGACTGGCAATAAATTCAATGATTTTCTGATGTTCCTCCCGGCCTGTCCCGGTTACATGCATGGGTTCACCAAACGCAATGTGAACCGGTTTTGTACGGTCGATCGGGCCGAGATAATTCGAGAATTTTCCAAACCCCCAAAAATCGGTCTTAATGGCAATCGGGATAACCTGAACACCTGATTTTGCAGCCAATTTCGTTCCCAGGGAGTTGAATTCCGAAGGACGAAATTCAACCCTGCGGGTACTTTGTGGGAAAATGATGATGGAGATTCCGCTTTTTAACCTCTCCTGACCCTGTTCCATCACAATCCGGAAATCTTCACGGGCATTGAAGCGACTTAACACGATTGGATTACGCGAGCGCATTACATCCCGGAAAGCCCAATGCTTAACCAATGCATCTTTGACCACAAATGTCACATCGGTCATAGGCTGGATAATCCCGGGAAGGATCATGGTTTCAAGGGTGCTCATGTGATTGCTCAAAAAAATTACCGGCTGCCGGCAATTCCTGATGTTATCCAACCCGGTGATATGTATTTGTCCGCCGCACCGTTCCACATCGGTGAATATTTCGTGTGAGGAGTTGACCCATTGTGCTGTTTTGTAAAGCCCTTTACGCGCTACATAGCGTGATGAAAATATGGCTTTCAGAAACAGCATGGTAAATATAAACCGGGAGTTGCATGTCAGCCGGTCTAAAAAGATATGTCGTGTATCTGCCGGAGTATGGTATTCGTTGGCCGCGGTTATTTCGGAGCGCATGGGTTAATCATTTATTATTCTTACTTCGGTACGCCTGTTCTGCTGGCGGCCATCCTCGGTTGAATTATCAGCAACCGGCTGAGATTCTCCATAACCTGTTGCGCGCACCCTGGTTGCGGCAATCCCGTTTTTGAGCAGGTAATCCCGCACAGCATTGGCCCTGCCGGCAGAAAGTCCCAGGTTGGCTTCGGTCGTACCTACATTGTCAGTATGCCCGGCAATCTCAATGACCATCGCCGGTTTGAGTTTTAACACCTCTGCCAGTTCATCGAGTGCTGCATTTGATTCTTTTCTCAATGTTGTTTTTCCGGTATCGAAAAATACATTTTTCAAGGTTAAGGTTTTTGGCGGATCATACTTCATGCTGAAAGTGTAGGTCATGCGATGGTCACCGCCCGGAACATCAATATCGCGGTATTTCACCTGCTGGCTGAAGTACTTGTAATAGATGTCGTACTTGTCGTTTGATGGAATGGTTATGGTGCATTTTCCATCAGCATTGGTAGTCCCCTGGAAACTTTTTTTTGATTTCTGACTGATAAGGGATATAATTTCACCTTGCCTTGGCTTGCCGCTTTTACTGGTCACCACCACATTGAATACCGATTCATTTTCGGATGGTTTTGGCTCTTGTGCATAACTGCCAACTGACCATAAAGAAATCAGCGCAATAAAACCAAGAAGTGGAGGAAATTGGAATCTCATAAAAACAAGTTGTCGGGGCAATGGAGTTCTGCCAGGTTTTCAGTTGCCAAAGATAGGGAGTTTTTAAATTCCGGAACCTATTCGCGTTCTTCGACTGCAATAAACAGGGTTTGCTGACAATTCAGATTTGCTTTTTATGTTTCAGCCGTCTGTAATCAAGCTTTCATTTTGTTTTCGTTGTTGTCGGAAATGTTTTCCGGAATAGCTGGTAAACGGATCTCAAACCTGCTTCCTTTACCTAACTCACTTTGAATGTGAATCTCTCCATGATGGGCCAGTACAATTGCCTTTACATAACTGAGTCCAAGGCCAAAGCCCTTGATATTGTGGATGTTTCCTGATGTAACCCTGAAAAATTTGTCAAAAACCCTTCGTTGAGTCTCCTGCGACATACCCAATCCTTTATCCTGTACACCAAAGAAATATTTTTCCGAATTATTGAATGAAAAAATCTCAATCTCCGGTTTTACAAGAGAATATTTATTTGCATTATCAAGAAGGTTTAAAAGCACATTGCGCATATGATCTTCATCAACCTCAACCATCGGATTTACAGCATCCAGCCTGGTGGTAATCACACCTTCCCGTTTTTCAATCTGCAGGCGGTAATGTCCAACAACTTTTTCGATCAGAAAATTCATATCAACCAGTTCTTTCCGAAGATTAAAATCACGGCTGTCGAGCAACGCCATTTGCAATACCTGCTCAACCCGTGCATTCATCCGGGTGTTCTCCTCCTTAATGATTCGTGTGAAATTCCGTATTGTTTCGGGTTCAGAGATCACACGGGGATTGGTAATAGAATCTGCTGCAATGGAGATGGTGGCGATTGGGGTCTTGAATTCATGCGTCATGTTGTTGATAAAATCCGTTTTGATATCCGATATTTTCTTTTGACGGATCATGACAACGATGCTGGCGCCTGATGAAAGTATGATGATCAGAGTAAACAAGATGGAGCCAACCAGCAGCAATGAGAGCGATTTCAGTACGTGGGTTTTTTGTCCGGGAAAATAAACAAGGAGTAAATCAGGTTTCTGAAAAAGATCATTTGGGAAAAGAGAAACCCGATGTTCAGTTTGTTCATAATCATTTTTAAAGTTGGCTGACCGGATCGGAATATGGTTGGTGTCGTTTGACGGTGAAAATACGGCAAATTCGAATGGAAGGTCGATCCCTTTATCCGTAAAGGATTTTCCGAGGGTGGCCTGCAGACTTTTTTTATTGATTCGTTGCTGTATCGGCGCAGGTTTTGTTTCAATGGAAATGGCCATTTGTTTTATGAAATCCTGAATCTTCTTTGCTTTGTTATCCAATTTCTGGATGTTGTTATCCCTGAGATGTTTTCTGTCGTTTATTGCCTGATGTTGAGGCATGGGTTGTCTGGGGTGGACGAACTGCGGAACAAGGTATCTGACATTTGGAGAACCATTGGTTCCGGGGGTCTCGATTATGATGGCATCCTGGTATACGTTATCAGGTCCTTCCCGCTGTTCGTCGGGATTCCTTGTAAATTCCGGGGTATTCATATTCATCAATGAGTCAATCCGGGTAATCTGATCATTCCACTCAAAAGTGAATTCATCCATTTCCCCAACCGGCATATCCTGATAAAACTGTTCAAAACTCACTGCTACTGAATCTTGGCCTTGCTGGATGGGCACCACATTGTATTGGTAAGAGTAATGAATTACGCCTGCAGGTGGCCGGTGTTGCTGAGGTGGAGGAGGTGGGGGTGGAGGATTAGGCTTTTTTGAAACAACCGGCATCTCATTTAATGCCAGTAATGAATCAAGTCTTTCTTTAATGACCTGGGTAGTATCTTTGGTAAATGCTTTTACAATCCTCATGATGCTGTCACCTTCAAAATTCCGGCTGATAAAATACATGTTTTCCCTGGTCTCGATTTTTTCAACCACACTTCCAAGGGCATCGTTGACACTTCGGGAGAATTGTGACTCTTTAACCTGAAAGGCATTGCGGATCCAAAAAAATTGTACGGCAATGATCCCGATAAGTGAGATGCAAATGCTTACGATCAGAATGTACAATATTCTCTTGTTCATGATGCAAAAATAAGGAAAGGAAAAGGCTAAAGATCAAGATTAACTTATCATTAACCATTTTTAACGTTTTGTTAACATTTTCAGGCATTTACCTGACTTAGATTTGCATAAGTAATTTTTAACACAGGAGGGCCCCATGAAAATCAATTTAGCCAGCTTCAAATTTGCGCTGGTATTTGGTACAGCATTGATTCTTTCGATTTCTATGATTAAGCCGGCATTTTCCCAGGAACCTGCCAAAAAGGAATCCTACAAGAAAATTGTTATAAAAATTGTCAGTGACGACAATGGCAAAACGACCATGATTGACACAACCATGGAAATTCCTGACTCAGCCATGGTTGATTCCATAAAAAATGAGATCGAAAAGGTTATTGCAACTGGAAAAGGAGGCAAAAATGCCCATTTCAAATTCCATCAAATGCCTCAAGGGTTCAACTATGATTTTGACATTCCATCTGCGCCCGAATTCCCGATGAGAATTGAGGAACTTGAAGATATTGATTGCGATGGAATGATTCCCGGAGGGGAAATGGATGATTGTTGCCAGGGATGGATGACCCCCGGAGGGCATCAGAGAATTATGCGTTCAGGTGGACACCAGCAGACACTGAACGATATGCTGGGTGATATACCCATGGATCGGGTTGTAAGTTATTCAATCAAGGATCGAAAAAATGGAAAACGGATCATCATCGATCTGAACGACGCTCCTGTATTTGAGCAGCAGGACAGGGTTATTATCATCCGCGACGCCGGAAGAATGAAACATGACAGAAATTCACCCAAACGCCAGGTCAAGGTGGTAATTAATTCAGATGATGAAGTGAAATCGGACAAGTCATCTGTGCAACCTGAAGCTCCTTCTGTTCCACCACCACCTCCTGTTCAACCGAATAAAAAAACATCAAAGTAGAAACGGGTCATGACCCGTTTCTGAAAAATAATCCCCGTTCTTTATACATACATTGTTAGTAATGTGCGCTAAACTGCCCTGAGAGATCGGGGCAGTTTTTTTTGGTAGAAAGTCGGGTTAATTCATGAAAAAACAGGGATCAAGAAGAATTTCCGGGGGTTTTCCACTTGCTTTCAATTGGCAGCGTAGCTGCCTAATCTTTGTAGTAATAACAGGGCGTGAATAACTAAGCAGCGTAGCTGCGAAATAGATTATTCTTC
>CAIYES010000350.1 GCA_903925275.1 uncultured Bacteroidales bacterium | reverse complement strand
GCCAGCCCTTCCACCTTTAAATGAGTTTGTAAAATACCTCGAAAAAATCTGGGATAGTAAGATTATAACCAACAACGGTCCATTTCATTGTCAATTCGAAGAGCAACTTGCCAGTTATCTCGGTGTCAAATATATATCGGTATTTGCAAATGGTACGATCGCTCTGTTAACAGCGCTGCAAACCCTGCAGATAAAAGGAGAGGTAATAACAACTCCTTTTAGTTTTGTGGCAACGTCACATTCATTGCTATGGAATGGAATAAATCCTGTTTTTTCAGATATTGATAAAACATATCTTAACATCGACCCTTACAAACTTGAATCCGCTATTACATCAGAAACCCGGGCTATTATACCGGTACATGTTTATGGTAATCCCTGTGACATAAATGCGATACAAAAGATTGCGAATAAATATGATTTAAAAGTGATTTACGATGCGGCACATGCCTTTGGCGTGAAAATAGACGGGAACTCCATTTTAAACTTTGGCGATCTGTCTGTATTGAGTTTTCATGCCACCAAAGTATTTAATACGATTGAAGGCGGTGCAATTGTTTGCCATGATAAACAAACAAAAGAACGTATTGATTTTTTGAAGAACTTTGGATTCGCTGATGAAGTAACCGTTGTTGAGCCAGGGATAAACGGAAAACTGAATGAAATACAGGCAGCCTATGGTCTGTTGCAACTTAAGTCGGTTGATACTTATATTGCAAAGCGGAAAAATATTACGGAAACCTATCGCACTCTGCTGAGAAATATTCGCGGGATCAGTTATATTCCACAATTGGATAATGTTCGTTATGCGTATCCATATTTCCCAATCCTGATCGATGAGCAAAATTTTGGTATGTCGAGAGATGAAGTATATGAATTTTTAAAGAAAAACAACATCTTTGGAAGGCGCTATTTTTATCCGCTAATTACTCAATTCCCGAATTATAGCCATTTGCCCTCTGCCCGGGCAGGAAATTTACCTGTGGCAGAAGAAATGGCCAAAAGAGTGTTATGCCTGCCCATTTTCCCTGACCTTGAAATCAGTAAAGTGGAAACTATCAGCAATTTGATTGCCAATATGACCTGATTCATGAAAGCAGCGATCATGAAGCCCTATTTTTTCCCGAATCTGGGCTATTTCAGTTTAATTAAAATCAAATTCATGCGACAGCACTTATACGGGGCAATTTTGAGTGAAAAGTCATTTTTTGTAAGGCTTGTGAAACATTATAATTATCTTTGATAAATTTTTAACAGTTGAATATTCCGCGACATAAACTTCTCCTGCTTATACTTGACATTATCATCATTACCCTTGCAGTAATGGCAGGTCATTTTCTATACTTCCATGTAATCTATCAAACACCGAACCCAACGAATGACCATTTGTTTCATTCGGAGGATTTTTTATTTTTTAGTTTGCTACCCTTTTTCCTGTCGTACAAGTTATACCGTTACCATGTAATACTGAACCTGCCACGACACATATCAACATTAACCAAAGCGATCATCAACGGTTTCGCAGTAGTATTATTCGTAGAATTTCTTATAAAATCAAAAGATCTTTTTAACGGTAGGGTTTTGCTTCTGGTGATATTGGTGTTTCTTTTCCTGTTGTTTTTCATAGTACGTGTTCTGCTGGTTCCTGCAGTTTATCAATTTCTCCTCAACCGGCACCTGGTCACAAAAAGACTTCTAATAATCGGAGCTGGTGAATATGGACAAGAGATGGCAACATATATTTCCAAAAGTAAAAAAAGTTACTATGAAATTATAGGGTTTTTAGATGACGATGATGAAAAAATCGGTCATAGAATTAATGAATGGACTATCATTTCATCCATAAAAAACATAAATACAGTTCTTGCGGATTATCATGTAAAAGACATTCTGATTGCGATTAATAATATCGAGAATAACCGATTAAACGAAATTATCAGATTGGTACGAAGCACTGGCCAGAATGTATTTATTGTATCCAAGCATTTCAAGGATGTTTCAGAAAAACTTGATATGGAGGAGGTTGGCAATATCAATGCTTTTAAAATAAGATCTGTTGATAAATCTGTTTACGATATGTTTGCCAATATTTATGATTTCATTTTTGCGGCCCTGGTCATTATCATTACTTTTCCGTTGTGGATTATTATCATTTTGGCCATAAAACAATCATCGAAAGGGCCGGTTTTTTACAAACCGGTGGTGATTGGCAAAAATCAAAAAGTATTTAAAATGTTCAAATTCAGGACGATGTATCACAATGCTGATACAACCATCCATAAAAAATATGTTGAGTCAATAATCAGAAACAATGATTTGACAGAAAAGCTCACCAATGACCCCCGAATAACTTCTGTGGGACGGTTTTTAAGGAAATATTCATTAGATGAATTCCCTCAGCTCATAAATGTTTTAAGATGCGATATGAAGCTTGTCGGCCCCCGTCCCTGTCTTCAATATGAAGTTAATGTCATGGAAGACTGGCATAAACAACGTTTTATTGTAAAACCAGGTTTAACCGGATTATGGCAAATCAATGGTCGCAATCTTGTTCCCTTTAATGAACAAATTGCGTTTGATATTTTTTATATCGAAAACAGAACATT
This sequence comes from uncultured Bacteroidales bacterium, assembly GCA_903925275.1. GTDB lineage: Bacteria > Bacteroidota > Bacteroidia > Bacteroidales > FEN-979 > CAIVAT01. The sequence goes on along the minus strand of CAIYES010000350.1, from coordinate 11,074 downwards.
CAGAATGGATTTTGAAATTTTATTAAAAACGATTCCCGTTGTCCTTTTTGGTAAAGGCGGGAAATAATTTAAAACAATTTTATGATAAACACAGGCATCATCGGTTATGGCTATTGGGGACCGAATATTCTTAGAAATTTTTATGCCAACGAAGAGATCAACGTTAAATTTGTTTGCGATTTTGCCACCGACAGGTTGGCGTTGCTGAAGAAGAACTATCCAGGTATTACAGGCACAGTTAATCCAGATGACATCTTAAATAATCCGGAAATTGATCTGGTAGCCATTATTACGCCTGTCTTTACACATTATGAGTTGGCAAAAAAGGCGCTGGAGAATGGGAAACATGTCTTTGTAGAAAAACCTTTTACTTCAACATCGCAACAGGCCGAAGAGTTGATTAGTCTTGCAGAAAAGAAAAAGAGGTTGATTATGATAGACCACACTTTTCTTTTTACCGGTTCGGTAAGAAAAATGAAGGAATTAATTGACAACGGTTCTATAGGGAACCTCTACTATTATGATTCTGTGAGAATAAACCTTGGATTGTTTCAACACGATGTGGATGTTGTATGGGATTTAGCCGCCCATGATATATCCATAATGAATTACCTGATTCCACATAAAAAACCGATCAGTATAAATGCTTACGGGGCAGACCATTTTGACAGAGGATTAGCAAATATTGCTTATCTCTTTGTGAAATTCGACGACCATTTTATTGCACATTTTCATTGTAACTGGTTGTCTCCCGTTAAACTGAGGAAGACTTTGGTTGCCGGTGATAAAAAAATGCTGGTCTGGGATGACCTTGAAGAAAGCGATAAAATTAAACTTTTCGATAAAGGCGTTGAAGTTTCCACAAAAGAAGACATCTACTCCCTGCTTATCAAATATCGTTCGGGCGAGATGACTACACCTCTTTTGGAGAATATCGAAGCATTGAAAGAAGAAACTCAATATATGGTGAATTGCTTGTTATCCGACAACCTTCATCCGATTAATGATGGAAAAGCCGGGCTTGACGTTGTCAGGATATTAGAGGCCTCAAGTAAATCCATCAAACATAATGGTATCGAAATAAAATTATAAATCAGGAATATGGAATATTGCATTGTAAAAGAGAACGTAAAACTTGGAAAAGACGTAAAAATTTTCTCTTTTGTAAACCTTTATGGGTGTGAAATCGGTGACCGCACAAAAATCGGGGCTTTTGTTGAGATTCAAAAAGGGGTAATTGTCGGAAAGGACTGCAAAATTTCTTCCCATACTTTTATTTGTGAAGGTGTAACCATTGAAGATCGGGTTTTTATCGGTCATAATGTCACCTTTATTAATGACAAATACCCCAGATCTGCTAATGAAGATGGGGCAATGCAAACCGAAACAGATTGGGCAGTGGTTCCCACATTCATAAAAGAAGGTGCATCTGTTGGCTCAAGTTCGACTATTTTGTGTGGCGTTACCATTGGAAAGAATGCGATTATCGGGGCAGGAGCTGTTGTTACCAAAGATGTACCGGATAATGCTATTGCGGCTGGTGTTCCTGCCCGTATTTTAAGAAAAATACAGAAATGACAATAAAAAGTGATATCACCAAACTGGTAATTGAGACGTTGGTTGAAAATAATTCGGAAATCAAAAGCCCATTGCTGGAATCTCCGACATCAGACACTGCTTTATTCTGGAAAGATGGGACTCTTGATAGTTTGGAACTGGTAAAATTAATATCTGATCTGGAAGAGAATGTATACCAGAAATTCGGTAAACAGATTACACTTGCTGATGAAAAAACCATGAGCCAGCGAATTTCTCCGTTCAGAACTGTTAAGACGCTTGTTGATTATATTCACAAGCAGCTTATTGAGATTAAATGACCCAGGTAATTCTTATTACCGGAGCCAGTCGTGGAATTGGGAAAAGCCTTTGTGAGCATTATTGCGACAGGGGTTTCTTTGTTTTTGGATGCAGCCGTTCTCTTTCGGATTTCATACATCCTCATTATGTACATCTTATTGCAGATATAACAAATGAAGCTGATGTAAAAAAAGTCGTCAGAAAATGCATGGATGAATATCAACGGATCGATGTTTTGATCAATAATGCCGGTATTGCTTCGATGAATCATCTTATTTCGACACCGGTTGATGTTGTAACAAAGCTTTTTGCAACCAACTTTCTGGGTACCTTTCTTTTCAGCCGTGAGGTTTCGAAATCCATGATAAAAAACAAATACGGCAGAATCGTTAATTTTACGTCAGTTGCCAAACCACTTAATATTGAAGGAGAACTTATATACTCGTCAAGCAAAGCAGCTATTGAACAATTCACCAAAGTTTCAGCAAAAGAATTAGGCTCATTTAATATCACCGTCAATGCCATTGGCCCTTCTCCTGTTCCGACAAGATTGATCAGATCCGTTCAAAAAGAAAAACTTGATAAGATCATCAGTTGTCAGGCAATTAAACGTATGGGGACATTTCAGGACATACACCATCTGATTGATTTTTTAATTGATCCGAAAAGTGATTTTATTTCGGGTCAGATTATCTACCTTGGCGGAATAAATAATTAACAATCATGCAATTTTCACCTGAAATGTTTCATGCCCTGGACAATCAGACTGCCGTTATTGATGGTGACCACTCATATTCATATATCAATTTATCCGAGGATATTCTATCTTCATTTCAGGCCCTGAGCAGTCAGATTTCATCCGGTTCAAAGGTTGCGTTGGTCTCAATCTGCTCATATAAATCAATCACAACACTATTCGCATTAGCTTTAAACAACAACATTGTTGCGCCGCTGATTCCATCAGGGGATATCAACCATGGAGAAAAACTTGACGAATTTAATCCTGATTATACCATTTCAATAAACAATCAGGGTGTATCAATTGATGAAAATATAAAGATTAGCCATCAGGATCCCATTCTTGAAAAAATAAAAAACAATCAGCATGCCGGGCTGGTATTGTTTTCCAGTGGTACCACCGGTAAGCCAAAAGCCATCCTGCATGACCTGACCAACCTTATTGCACATTATCAATTAAAAAAAAAACACAACAACCGCATCTTCCTTTTATACCTGCTCTTTGATCACATTGGAGGGTTAAACACCATCTTTAACACTCTTTTCACCGGAGGGTGCCTGGTAATACCGGAAAAAAGAAGTCCTGAAACAGTTTGCCGGTCAATCGAAAAAAATAAAGTGCAAATCCTTCCGGTTACACCAGGCTTTTTAAATCTGTTTCTGTTAAGCAAGATGCAGGAACAATTTGATCTTTCAAGCTTGCAGGTAATTACCTATGGAACAGAACCGATGCCATTGCAACTGTTGCAGGCACTAAAAACCACGCTACCGAGGGTTAAATTTATCCAGACTTTTGGAACGAGTGAAACAGGAATAATTCAATTGAGATCTTTTTCCGGCAAATCGACTTCATTTTCGATATCAGACCCGGATGTGGAATTTAAGATAATAAATCAGGAGCTGATCATCAGAAGTAAATTTCAATTTATCGGCTACCTGAATAACACAGCTCCACAAATTGGAAATACATGGTATTCAACAGGTGACATTGTTGAGGAATTGGAAAATGGGATGCTGCGAATCGTTGGAAGGAAATCGGATATTATCAATGTTGGCGGACAAAAGGTTTTTCCTGAGGAAATCGAATTTATATTGCGTGAACATGAATTTGTCAAAGACTGCAAGGCACATGGCAATCAAAATGCCATTACCGGACAAATAGTTGTTTGCGACGTAGTTGTTAACGATAATTACACCGGAACAGAATCAGCGTTAAAACAGAATCTTCGTTCCTTTTGTTTGACTAAACTTGAACGTTACAAAGTTCCAGTAAAATTTCATATTGTTGATGAAATTCCCAAAAACAGAAATAATAAAACAAAACGAAATATTTAATTTTACAACATGCATCGTCCTCAAATCGGAAAAAATGTTCAAATTGCTTCGACTGCCGTGATTCACAACAATGTGATTGTGGGAGATGATACGATTATTGAAGACTTTTGTGTGATTGGATATCCGGCAAAGAATGCCGCAGGTCCGCTTATAATTGGAAATAACTCGCACATTCGTTCACATTCAATTCTTTATGAAGGCTCATCGTTCGAATGCAATCTGGTTACCGGGCATTCGGTCCTGATCCGGGAAAATACGATCGCCGGCAGATATTTACAAGTCGGTTCTAATTGCGATATTGAAGGAGATTGTGAAATTGGACATTATGTAAAAATACATACGGATGTTCATATTTCCAAACATACCATTATCCATAACTTAGTTTGGTTGTTCCCAAGGGTTCAATTCACCAATGATCCTTTTCCTCCGTCAAAATATTGTGAAGGTATTGAAGTGTTTGATTTGGCGGTGATTTCCACCGGAACAATTTTATTGCCCGGAATCTCTGTCGGATTCGCATCGTTTATTGCAGCGGGCAGTTTGGTACGAAGCGATGTTGCCGACCTGACTTGTGTTGGGGGATCGCCGGCCAAAAAGATTACAACCATTGACAGGTTTCACAACTATCGCTACAAAATTTCCTTACCCTGGCCCAAGCATTTCAGGGAAGGATACCCTTTGGAAAGCTATAAAATGATGGATGAATTGCTTGAAAAGATTAGTAACTTAAAATAAAAACTATGAAAGTCAACTTCTTAGATCTGAAAGCCCAGTATCTTTCGATTAAACCCGAAATAGATGCTGCTATTCAAAATGTTTTGGACAAAACTGCTTTTGCCGCCGGGCCGTTTGTTAAGGAATTTGAAGAAAATTTCGCCAAGGCACAAGGTGCAAAGTTTTGTGTCGGTGTCAATTCTGGCACAGCAGCCCTTCATATCGCCTTTATGGCTTTGGATATAAAACAGGGTGATGAGATAATTGTTCCGGCCAATACCTTCTTTGCAACTCCGGAGTCGGTTAGTTTAACTGGTGCAACCCCTGTTTTCGTCGACAACGAGGAACAATTTTATAACATTGATCCGTCGAAGATTGAAAGTGCCATTACCCCTAAAACAAAAGCGATTGTTGCAGTTAACCTGTATGGCCAACCCGCCCAATTGGACACGATAAAGGCCATTGCGGAGAAACACAATCTTTTTTTAATTGAAGATTGCGCACAATCACATTTGGCAACCTATAAAGGAAAATCAACAGGAACTTATGGTATCATGGGCTGTTTCAGCTTTTATCCCGGGAAAAATCTTGGTGCATATGGAGAGGGTGGAGCGGTAATAACTGACAATGAACTGCTCTATAAAAAAATGATGGCACTTCGCGATCATGGCTCATCAAAGAAATATTTCCATGATTACATCGGACATAATTATCGTCTTGAAGGAATACAAGGTGCAATTTTGAATGTAAAACTCAAGCATCTATCATCCTGGACAGAAACGAGACGTAAAAATGCAGCATGCTACAAACAATACCTTTCCGGCATTAAAGAGGTTATATTACCAGAAGAGATTGACGGCGCCTATAGTGTTTATCACCTTTTTGTTGTTCGCGTTCCAAGGCGTGATGCGCTGATTCAATTTTTACAGGACAATGGAATTTACACAGGGATCCACTACCCTATCCCATGTCATCAGCAAAAGGCCTATGCTTTTCTTGGATACAAGGAAGGCAGTTTCCCGGTGTCTGAGAAATATGCAAATGAAATTATCTCTCTTCCAATGTCAGAACAGGTAACTGAAGAAGAAATACAATACGTTTGTCAGAAGATCAGCGAGTTTTACCGTTAGTGGAAAAATTCAGATTATTCAGGAAAGCTCGGGTTTCCCGGGCTTTCTTTGTTTTAGATAATAGAATTTTACCCAAACAAGCCATAGAATAAAAAAGATTCCGAAGAAGATGTAGTTTAAAAGAAAGTTATGGAACAGACCATAATACGACGGATGATAGTTGAAAATCAACACAAGAAGGACAACTCTCAAAATGACGATTATAAAAATAATTATTAGAGAAATGGGGATAAAGAATAGTTTACTTTTCCATGGTCCTGGAAACAGTACCATAATGAAAATAAACATTGCCATTTCCTTCAATCCTGAACATCCGTTATAAATGAATATATAGGTGTCGTCGGAAAGATAAATTCTGTTGGTATCAACCTGAATTATAACATCAAGCCGGAATATATGCTGTAACATTTCGCCTGAAGTCAGTAAAACGGTTCTGATGAGAACGGAGTATGCCGGATTGAGTACTGCAACACCAAAAAGCCGGTAATCTGATAATTTCCATATATAACCCACGAAGGTAAATATCAGCAAGAGGGCGAAGAAAATGCCTATATCCTTCAATTTACGATATTCCTTTAATGGAATTATGAATGATTTATGAAACTTATCCTTTATCATACTTTTTTTCCTCACCATTGATTCTATTTTTACTTAAACTGGTCACTTTTCAGTCAATTATTTGACTTTCAATTATTTTCAAATCCTTTGTATTCAAATTACCCTTTGACAATGCATGTTTTGTAACATTTTGGGAATCAAATATTTACGTGTTCTTCAGAGAATTATACTATATGCTTTATCTTAAAATCCAATATTAATTCCCGTTATCAGGTTATTCGTTTTACCATGCATGAACTCAGGCTGATATCTTACATCGCCTTCGCTAACGGAATTCAAGTATTGTATAAAGAAATATCCGTTGTTAATAAACTCATACCTGGCAGTAAGTTCAATGGATTGATTCTGCCAGGTTTTATTTTTCATAAATCCCAATATGTCATAGTTATAAGAACGGACATCGATATATTCATCTCCATGTTGCGCCAAGGTATACGACAGTTGGATATGTAAGCCCCTGACGGGTTTATACCCTAATGAAAAATAAAATTCCCTGGAATTATCCCTTAAATAACTTCCGAGGCAATAGTCGTTGGACGCAAAGGTAGTGGTAGCTATGTAATGCTTATAAGTAATCGGATTCGTTTTGGTCCATTCGGCTGTAAGTGCCAGATTCCTGACAGGCCAATCGCTCAGCCTGAATCCAAGTTTCCAGCTTGTCCAGTTAAATGAATTTGGATCCAATACTCTGGAAAATTTCAGTTCATCGATGTATAAGGTGGCCCAAATATTCAGATGCCTGATCTGTCGGGTAGAGATATCCAGGAATATCTGCGAGTTTTGCCCTGCGTTGTTGATCTCAGAACTATTGGCTGCATCAACGGAATTAAAAAACATAAATGGGATCAGAAATACCGGCTGGATGCCGTTATCACTATAAACAACAGAATTTCCGAAAGAGATATTCAATCCCTTCCATGGGAAAAACGTAAACATGTTGGCTGCTAGGAATTTGTTTCTGAAAACCACCCGATAATAATTCCCGCTGTAATAAGAGCGGCTGCTGTCGATCACCTCCGAATTAAGCCATCCATGAATATAATTAAATTCGAACCATTTTGCAGGATTCAGATGCAGCTGAATGTAGGGGAAAGAAGGCGCCTTCCCTGAAAAGATATTCGCCCCGTGATAATTATTTCCCCAAACAAACCGGTCTTTAATTAACCCGAAGGAGCCCCAGTTCCAGGACACACAGACTCCCCCCTTGATTTCACTGAAATCCACGCCGGTTTTTGTTCCCGGCTTATACGCTTGTCCTTGTCGAGGCGTGAAATATTCAGGATACTCCAGGCCGACACGCTCATTATTATCCCTCAGGTTGGCATAAAATCCAAAATTTTTGCCAATATAGCCGAACAAACTCCCTCCCCACCACCGGTGATAATCCGATCCATTTTCATTTGTCATCCACTGAAAACCCAATATAGGGCGTACAGAAAAGGTAAGTAATGAATCCTGGTACTGAAAACCCAGGGGATTCAGGGAAACAGCCATATTTGGCTGCTTTGGAAAGAGGAACCCAACCTTGTAGGTATATTCATCAGCCAAACGTGACGCCCTGGTTACGTGCAACAGGGATCCTTCCAACTTAAATTCCTGAAGGTAGAAATCAAGTTCTTTCCGCTGACGCTTGTTGAGTTTATATTTTGACTTACCAGCAGGAGTACCTGCCGAGGTATCCGCTTTTTTTGCTTCATACAATTTCCCTGCAATATAGATTCTGGAGTATGGTTTTATCACTGAATTCAGGGTTATTACTTTCAAATTGGCCAGTTCATCCAAAAATTCATAAATGCCGGTGTTTCTAACATCCTCATAAACGACTTGGGGAATGCCATGCAGGCAAATCATGAGAAAAGTCAGAACAGAAAGTAATTTTTTCATCAGCGACTGCTTTGAACCGTCAAAAATACCAAAATTTCAGTTATGCCGGGAGAAACAGTTTGCCAGAGTTCGCAACTCTGCTCCGATCCTGCTAATTTGTTGTAAATTCAGGTTGATATTTAATTTTTTTCTCCGGGGTCAGATCGTGTAGAGTCCGGATTTATAGAATGCCATATTTTCCGGCAGGGAGAACCAATTGATTGTCTCATTCAACCCTGTTTCCAGATCATACAAAGGCTGCCAGTTGAGCAGTGTTCTTGCCTTGCGGTTCTCGGCCCAGAGTCGCTCCACCTCGCTTTTTTCAGGGCGCATCCTTTCATCGGAGCCTTCAATATGGATCTCTTTTTTCAACAGGAATGCGATTTTATTGGCCAGATCACCCATCGAGATCTCATAATTGCTGCCCAGATTGATCACCTCTCCTACTGCGCTGTCACTTTCAGCAGCTTTGATGAATCCGGAGGCGGTATCTTTCACATAGTTCAGATCACGGGTAGGGGTTAATGATCCAAGGGTAATGGTATCCTTCCCCTGGAGAAGCTGGGTGATAATAGTCGGGATGATGGCACGGGCCGATTGTCTGGGTCCGTAGGTATTGAATGGGCGAACCACAACAACCGGTGTACTGAAAGACCTGAAGAATGTCAGTGCCAGGAAATCGGCGGATGCCTTTGTAGCAGCATACGGCGACTGCGGGTTGACCGGATGCTCTTCTGTGATCGGAACGAACTGGGCAGTTCCATATATCTCCGATGTAGAAGTATGGATAATCCGGCTTACACCGAGCTGACGTGCAGCCTGGAGTATGTTCAGGGTTCCCTTAACATTTGTATCAACATATGTATCAGGAGAATGATATGAATACGGGATTCCGATGAGTGCTGCCAGGTGAAAAACAACATCACATCCCTTCATGGCCTCCCGAACCCCGTTCGGATCACGGATATCGCCGGTGAAAATCTCTATGCTTTTCATTTTATCCGGAGGTAAATAGTCGATCCAACCCCAGCGGTTAAATGAATTGTAATGCACAAAAACCCTGACATCGCAGCCCATTTCCAGCAACGTTTCCGTTAAGTGGCTTCCGATAAAACCTGCCCCCCCGGTTACTAAAACTTTTTTATTACCAATTTCCATAGATAAACTTTATCAGACAAAAATACGTATTCCCGGGTATATTTTGTCAGCTTTTTATAATTTCCATTCCTGCCAATGATAGTTGAGACTGCTCTGAAAAGTAAAAAACATACTAAAACCGCCAAGACGCTAAGACGCAAACATTTCAAATTCAGACATATAAGTTTTAGCGTCTTGGCGTCTTAGCGGTGAAAAGGAGTTTCCGGAGTGAACTTATAGTTCAAGATTCACAAACCTTAACCTCCGATTGAGTAAATTATCACGGTGGAGGGATGTAAGACGAGATGCAGCTCCGGATTATGGTTCATCAACGGGAATGATATTGACACAAACCTGAATATTCGTAGGTGAATCTACTGAAAAGGAACGCATCTATTTTCAAAGTAAAACTTGCGGGGTATCTGAATCTGGCCTAACTTTGTACCCTCAATCAGAATTTACAGGTTATGCCAATTTGTGTAGATGGAACCAGATAAAAATCAGGAAGAAGATCTGTATCTGAATTATTTCAACCTGAGGGAGATTCTTGAAGTCGGATTGGAAAATGCCAGTCATTCAGGTAACCTTCATGAAGCGAAGGGTTTCCTGATTGAAGTGCAGAGTCATTTCAGGGGGTTGAAACTTCGCAGGGAAGACAGGGAAGAGCTTTACAACAAGCTTCAGGATGCTTTTACAGCCATTAACAAGAAAATCGAGGATGAGCACCTCGATTTTGAATTGACCGCCTTGTCAAACTATGCCGATCTGAAACCAGATGTTGAAAAAGCATCCGATCTGGCAACAAATTCACAGAACACAAAAGAGACCTGGGATTTTCTGATCGGGGTTCAAAACAGGATCAAAGGTGCAAAGCTTTTCAGGGAACAGCGGGAAGAGTTGTTTGGCGGCCTTCAGGAGGCTTTCACCATGATCAAACTGAGGCGGGAGGAAGAGCAGCGGATTTTTGAAGAGGAATCACAACAGAACTATATCCGGTTGAAAGCCTTGGTGGAAAAAGGTCTTATTCAGGCTGAAGAAACACATGAATACAAAGAGACACGAGAGTTTTTAAAAAAAATTCAGTCAGATTTCAAAGGGATAAAGATGGCCCGGGAACAGCGTGAAGAGCTGTATTCCAGACTTCAGACAGCCTTTGATATCCTTGGAAAACGGTTGGATGAGTTTTTCCGGTACAAAAAGAAAAATTGGGAGGTAAAAATGCAATTTACCCTCTCACGGTTGTCGGCTGATATCTTTGAACTTCAGGAGACACTGAGTAAAGAACAAGCATACCTCAATGAATTGGAAGATCATCTGGAGATAATTGTTTCATCGGGCAAAGATAAAGATGCCCAGGCCAGCCTTGAGGCAAGGATTGTCTCTGCCCGCCACAGCATTGAACGCAAACGCCAACAGGTACTTCACCTTGAGATTGAAAAAGATGAGCTGATGAACAGACTTGAGGAACCGGAGGAGTGAACTATGCAAACAATGAAAGCAATGCAGGCAATGCAGGCAATGCAGGCAATGCAGGCAATGCAGGCAATGCAAGCAATGCAGGTAATGCAGGCAATGCAGGCAATGCAGGCAATGCAGGCAATGCAAGCAATGCAGGTAATGCAGGCAATGCAGGCAATGCAAGCAATGCAGGTAATGCAGGTAATGCAGGAATGATTTAGCGT
>CAIYES010000349.1 GCA_903925275.1 uncultured Bacteroidales bacterium | reverse complement strand
CGGCGAGGTCGAACGTGTTGCCCAAACCAATTCCTCCGTCATTATCACAGGTGAAAGCGGCACTGGTAAAGAACTTGTAGCCAGGGCCATTCACGCCAATTCTCCTCGGAAATTTTTTCCTTTTGTCAGTGTTCATTGCGGTGCCCTCACGGAGAGTTTGCTTGAAAGCGAGCTGTTCGGGCATGAAAAGGGGGCATTCACAGGAGCCATGTATAACCGCAAAGGCAGGTTTGAAATGGCAGACAACGGGTCGATCTTCTTAGATGAAATTGCAACAATTTCGGCCAAAATGCAGGTTGAATTGCTGCGGGTACTTGAAACCAAGAGTTTTATGCGGGTTGGCGGGAACAAGGAAATCACCTCCGACTTCAGGGTCATCTGTGCAACCAACAGGGATTTGAAAAGCATGCTGGAAAAGGGAACTTTCAGGGAGGATCTCTATTACAGACTCAATGTGATGAACATCAAACTTCCGCCATTGCGCGACCGCATTGAGGATATTCCCTTGCTCGTGGATTATTTTATCAATAAGTATTGCACCTCCATGAACCGGCAACTCGTCACCATTGATGCAGGGGCGTTAAAACGTTTACAGGAGTTTAACTTTCCGGGAAACATCCGTGAACTTGAAAATATGATTGAACGGGCCATTGTCGTGGGGAACGGGAAGAAAATCACACTCAAAGACCTTCCGTTGGAAAAAACCATTGTAACTACTTCCGCGGAAAGTCTTGATGATTTTGAAAAAACCTTCATCCTGCAGATCCTGACAAAATACAACTGGAACATATCCCGTACGGCAAATGCCTTGAAAGTTGACAGGGTCACCCTGTACAATAAAATAAAAAAATACGAATTAAAACCAGCAAAGTAAAGAAAACCTTTCGCCTGAATGAATTTGCCAGATATCACCATAATTTCTTTCGGGTATTTCGAGAAGGACCTTCTTGAAAAGGTTTCTGAAGCTGTAAAAGGTGAGTTCCGCTGTTCAATGAATGTCAAGGAGGGGCACATTGATTTAAGCGAATTTTATGATCCCGCACGCAGGCAATACAACGGGAACAACCTGTTGAAACACGTTGATGCCATTCCAATGCCTGAATCAAATAAAACCATCGGATTGTTCAATGTGGATCTTTTTATTCCTATCCTGACCTATATTTTCGGACAGGCATTCTTAGGCGGTCGCACCGGGATTGCATCGCTGTACCGGTTAAATAACGAGTGTTATGGAATGAAAAAGAATGATAAATTGTTGCTGGAGAGGTTCCAGAAAGAGGTTATCCATGAACTTGGGCATACGCTGGGATTAATACACTGCAATATTTCGTCCTGTGTCATGCGGTCAAGTACCTACGTTGAGGATATCGATCAAAAAGAACATATGCTGTGCCCGGGGTGCAGGAAGGAGATCGGACTGGTGAAGTGAGACGTGGGTCTTGTTATGGATTTTCCAGGTAGACCGAAAATTTCCCATCGAAATGCTGGTTGAACCACCGGTCAATAACTGATTTCCTGAAACGCCACTCCTTGCCCAGTTTTGCAGCGGGGATTTTTCCGTCCTGGGCCCAGGTATATATCGTTTGCGGCTTTAGTTTCAGGTATCCGGCCACCTCTTCCAGTGTCATGATATCGTCCATCGGCTATTTCCTGATTTGGTTTAAAATATTCTCTGCCCCTGTTGATTTTTTACTGACCGTATCGGACAAATTTACGGGAGCTTTCATCACCTCCGGTTTTCCTGGTTTCTTCGGTGAAGCCAATTGCTCCACTGAATATACAATGGCCGTGTAAAAATTGCCTTCATACTTCCTGAAAAGCTTAAACTCTTCGTTTTTATCACATAAAAACGGTCGTAAGTTCCATGCAAGCTGGATGCCCACAAAAGCAAGGATGATGATCCATATCCTGAATACCGTGACCCCGATCTGCGGATAGATATTTTTATTTTCACAGGCAAATTTTAAAGCATCAACCATGAGCCTCATTCCGAAAATGCCCGCAAAAATAAAGATGGCAACATGCAGTAGCTGCAGGAAATGATAATTGCCACCGGTAACCTGGAATACGATCACGATGGGGGCAAACGACAACGCGATGGTTGCAGTAAGCACCACACCGCTTAACACAATTACCATCATCTGCCTGAAACTCATTTTCGAACCCAGCACCTGCTGAATGATAAAAAAGGAGGGAAAACAGATGATCACCGTGGAGAGAAACAGAACGATGACTTTCAGCCCGGTGACGAGGGATTGCAGAAAACTGTGATAACTGCCCATCACCAGGCCATAAAGAAATGCAAACCCGCAGATAAGCAGAATCTGACTGAAAATAAGCCTGTTTGATTGTTGGTTGTTGATGTCGTCGAAATATGATTCCTTGTTCTGGAAGATTGAAAATACCTCCCTGATCCCTGTGAAAGTTTTCATACCGGAAGATTTGAATTTTTCACAAATATAATATATATTTTGTTGTTTGATACTGTTTGTTAATAATATTTATAGTATGATGTTGTTTGATTCATAAATCGGCACGGAGAATGCTTGATTTGCAAATCGGCTGCAAATTGGTAAGAATGAAAAGGGGGAACCCGGTCATCATTTTCCAAATCCGGATCAAACGAAATGTCATGTTAAATGACGGTTATTTAAACTTTCTCTCTTTAACAAAGACGTACCCTCCTTTTTCGGCGCCCCACACTTGCTTGTCCTCCTTGTCCCATCCGCGATCCCAACTGACAAGTTTATCCGGGTAAACCGAAACTTCAGAGGTGGCGTAAGCTGCGCCGCGCAGGCTGCTCAGGCATTCTTTCCCCGGAGTTGCGCCGCTGAACATTTTCTTTCCTCTTTTATGGAGGTAGATGGAACATCCCTGGCGGTCGGTTAATGAATCGGGGGTCAACCCCGCCAGTTTTGATTCATCTTCCCATCCCCTGGTGTATTTTAAAGGGTTTTTCATCTCAAACACTTTGCTGACAATGGTGGTATCACCATCAAGGAAAAGATGGTAAACACGTTGACGGTATGGCTTTGTCTGCTTCGTGGCCAGCGACTGCTCCACATAGAACCAGTAGCCATCGGTCCGGTCCTTCCAGATTGGCTTCATCCTGAGTTTGATGTGGAAGTAACTGGTGTCCTGCTTCGATTGTGCCTCACTGCTGAATTCTCCCGCCATCATGGCAGCCAGTTTTTTCAGTTCCTTTTTCGTTACCGGCTGGCTCTTCGCGGTGAATGTAAAAAAACCTGTGAGCAGCAAGGATAATAAGATAAGTGTGGCTTTTGATTTCATACAGATAATTGTTTGAAACAAACTTACATAATAATTGCGATTCATATACGCAACATACAAAAATCAACATCAACTACTTTGGAATAGAGTTCTCTGATGTTATATTCTAATGTGTTTTTATTGCGAAAGTTGCCGATGCAGAAGCTAATGCCCTGTCTGTTCCTTTTCCATACCTTTGCATTTCAAACAACCCCAATTATATGATCCTTATCACCGGCGGCACCGGCCTACTGGGTTCCCACTTGCTTCTTGATTTAGTGAAAGCCGGGAGAGAGGTCCGGGCGATTAAACGTACAACCAGCAACATTGATATGGTTCGCAAGGTGTTCTCCTATTACGTTGAAAACCCGGATGAACTGGCGGGGAAAATTGAATGGGTGGATGCCGATCTGATGGATGATGGCGCCATCGACGATGCCATGGAAGGAGTCACCGAAATATACCATTGCGGGGCTGTCGTGTCATTTTATCCGAAGGATCATCAGGAAATGTTGAGGGTGAACATCGAAGGCACGGCAAACCTGGTAAACACAGCCATAGAGAAAAAGGTTGCAAAATTCTGCTATGTCAGTTCGGTTGCTACCCTGGGAAGGGCTGAAAACAATGACGTTTCAACAGAAGAGACCTATTGGATTCCCTCTAAAAAGAATTCGGTGTATGGTATCAGTAAATATGGTGCCGAACGCGAAATATGGCGGGGTATGGAAGAGGGTTTAAATGCCGTGATCATCAACCCATCCGTAATCCTCGGCCCCGGTTTCTGGCAGGATAATTCAGGATTGTTCCGGCTTGTTTGGGAGGGATTAAAGTACTACACCAGGGGGGTAAATGGTTATGTTGATGCACGCGATGTCAGCAAAGCCATGATCACCCTGATGGATCAGCAAATTTTCGGCCAGCGTTTTATCTGTTCGGCTGAGAATTTGTCCTACCAGGATTTTTTTGCCCTCATCGCAAAATATTTCAATAAACCAGCCCCCTCGGTGAATGTACCTTCATCCATGACTTCAATAGCCTGGCGCGTGGAGGCAGTTCGCGCCTTCCTCACAGGGTCGAAACCCGAGGTGACGCGCGAGATGGCAACTACCACATCGCAGGTATACACCTATTCCAGTGAAAAGCTTTGCAAAACCATCAATTTTAAATTTCGACCGGCAGAAGAGTCGATCAGAGAGATCTGCGATTGCTACCTCAAGGACCTGTAATGCAGGCAATGCAAGCAATGCAAGCAATGCAAACAATGCAAGCAATGCAAGCAATGCAAGCAATGCAAGCAATGCAAACAATGCAAACAATGCAAACAATGCAGGTAATGCAGGAAATATAGACAATGTTGAGGTACCGGGAATGTGAAGAGGCTGCCGGCGGTTAATGGGTTGTTTTTTCTTTCCTTGCCAAGGAAGTACTTCCAATATAATCAATCATTATTATTTTTTATTCTTTGGCATTTTGGAATTTAGTCTTCTCTACATTGAACAAATCAATCCGGTCAGATATCGGTTCCTGAATTTTAATTGGGAAAAGCTGTCCTGACTTTTCGCTATCAATTTATCCAATTCCATCATCCCCAAAACACCCTAAACCCCATTCATTTCCTGCATTGTCTGCATTGTCTGCATTGTCTGCATTGTCTGCATTGTCTGCATTGTCTGCATTGCTTGCATTGCTTGCATTGCTTGCATTGCCTGCATTGCCTGCATTGCCTGCATTGCCTGCATTGCCTGCATTGCCTGCATTCATTTTATAAGGTTCCTGTAATGATAGTACCGGGTCACGATATCATCCACAAATCCCTCGGTTTTGTAATCAATCGGATAGGAATCGACCGAATCGGGTTTTGCAACCGGGTCTTTTTTTGAACGGTGCAAAAGGTAGTAATCTACATGGCCGTTCCACCTGTTCTTGTTTTTTCCGAATTTTTCAGCCTTTTCACGGGCTGCCAGCACACGTCCAATCCCAACATTGTAGGATGCCAGTACAAAATAGATGCGATCAACCGGATTGCTGATTTCATCAGGAAGTTGTTTGTCGAGGTACTGCAGGTATTTTACGCCGCCTTCAATTTGTCTGGCAGGGGTTGCGACACTGTCAATCCCGAATTTCGCGGCGGTCTCCGGCATCAGTTGCATCAGCCCGCTCGCACTTTTTGATGAGATTTGCCCTGCGCGGAAGTTGGATTCCTGATAGATGAGCGAAGCAACCAGGCGCCAATCCCACATGATTTGTTTGCTCGACTTTTTGATGAGATCATCATAAGGCGACAGCCTGTTTCCGCAAACAGAGAAATAATCGCTTTTCAGGAACCCGGCGATCCGCTGGTTATCAAAATAATCAAGGTAGGTTTGCTTCAAGTCTCCCGTTTTCTTTATCTCCTCCAGCCATGCATCAACCTGCATTCGCAATGAATCGGATGAATGGCTCAAACCCCATCCATAGGAGAACAACGGAAAGGCCAGCACCGAAATGTCAATGTTGTTGTAGAAACGGTGATACAGCATTGCAACATTTTCCTGGCAGATGGCAAAGCGGATCCCACCTGTTGATACACGCCGTATTAGCTCTTCCTGACTGATATCCGGCAACTCTTTCAGAATAGCACGTTTACCGGTTTGTTTGTAAAACATATGGTACATTGAAACAAGAAACGGGTTTTCCCGTACATAAACCGTATCTGCAGGAAATTCCTTCATTGATTTAATCAAATGAGATTCACCATTTTTTGATTCAGGCACCTTACGTTGAACCAGTACCAGCCGGGTTTCCATAAACGGAGCAGAAAACCTGACATATTTTCTGCCCTCTGCGGTAATAGGAAGATTGAGCGCCATCAGATCAGCGGCGTTGTAATTGAGATAGTAATTAAGTTTAGCAATGTTGTTGCTGGCAATGATCCTGAGCGAAACGCCAAGATATTTGGCGAACGATTCGAGCAATACGAACTGGTATCCCATCGGCTCGCCCTTGTAGATAAAATAGTTCAGGGTGTTCTGGTCAGTCAGGGCAATGAGGTACCCGCGTTCCCGGATACGGCGCAGGGCATCTTTCTTTGCCTCTTCACGGTGATAAAGGTTCCGGGTGATAAAAAACGCGATTGCAACCACTGCCAATCCCAGGAGAATGGCCCTGATGATGATGTATTTCCTGGATGTTTTGCTCAAAGTATATGTTTATGCGACTTTTCGGTATCTTCGGATAGCCACACTGATGATGATGGCGGCATAGATGACCAGTGACCAGAAGAGGTGGCTTATATCGGCAAATCCTGATCCCTTCAGCAATACCATCCGCATGATTTTCATAAAATACATCAACGGATTCAGCCTGTCTAAGGTTTGTGCCCACTGCGGCATGCTTTCAACAGAGGTGAACAAACCGCTCATAAGGATAAAAACCACCATAAAAAAGAACGAAACCAGCATGGCCTGCTGTTGCGTGTTGGTGATGGTGGAGATAAGCAGGCCAAAAGACAAAATTACAAAAATATAGACAGATGCCGCCATGAAAATTAATCCGAGGTTTCCCTCCATGGGAATGTTGAACAGCAATTTACTGATCGCGAGACCAAATGCAAGTTCAAAAAGAGCGATGATCCAGAAAGGAATGAGTTTTCCGGCAATGAACTGGATTTTTTTTATCGGGGTCACATTGATCTGTTCAATCGTGCCGATCTCCTTTTCCCGCACAATGTTCATTCCCGAAAGTAACAGGGAGATAATGGTAACCAGTAAAACCAATATTCCGGGAACCATGTAGGTTTTATAGTTCAGTTTCGGGTTATACCAGTAACTATAATCGGTTTGAATGTTTTTTAATCCGGCAACCATGGCTGAATTTATATTCTCCACAACCACATCGCGGTTAAAATCAAGCAATATCATTGTCGAATAGGCATTGGTCAGTCCTGCAGTTTGCCCGTTGATGGCATTGATGACAAACTGGACTTTCGCATGACTCTCCTTTATCAGTTTCTTCTCAAAACCTGCCGGTATCTGAAGGATCATATCCACGTTCCCTTTCTTCATCTCTTCTTCGGCTTCTTTATAGGAAAACGCAGTATGCGAAACCTGGTAAAATGGCGATCCCTGGAATTTGCTTGTCAGTCTGCGTGAAGTACCTGAAAGATCAAGGTCAACAACTGAGATCCGGATGTGCTTCATCTCAAAAGTCGCGGCATTTACCAGGATAATCAACTGAACGATGGGAACAACAAAAATGATCGGCAGCATCGACTTGTTGCGGAATACCTGCAGGAACTCTTTCTGGATGATATACAGGATCGTTTTCATCAGGCAAGGCGCACATTGAACTTTTTAATACTCAGGAGAAGAAACACGGAGGTAAATCCGATCAGGATAAGCGTTTCGCGCCACACGTATTCAAGGCCATTGCCCTGGAGCATGATGCTCTTGATGATGGTGATATAATATTTCGGGGGCATGATATGGCAGAAAACCTGTAATATTCCGGGCATATTTTCGACCGGGAAAATGAATCCGCTCAGGAGAATTGTCGGAAGCATCAGCGCGACCAGCGAAAGCATCATGGCTACCTGCTGACTGCTGGTGATGCTCGAAATCAGGATGCCAAGCGATAGCGCCATGGTGATGTATAGGAAACTTTCGAGGAGAAGCAACGCAACACTGCCGCGGATGGGCATGCCAAAAACCGCATTGCCGAGTCCGAGAATGATACAGGCATCAATGAAGGATAAAAAAACATAAGGAAAGACTTTGCCGATGATTACCTGGGCTGGTCGCAGTGGGGAAACCAGCAGCAATTCCATGGTGCCCAGCTCTTTTTCCCGGGTGATCGAAAGGGAGGTCATCAGGGCAGAGATCAGCATCAGCAGCATGGCCATCAGCCCCGGTACGAACATATAAACCCCTTTTAACTCCCCGTTATACATCATCCGCACTTCGGGAACAATCTGCATCGGCACATTTTCCGAGTTCATCGAAACCAGGAAATTGCTGATGATCCCGCTGGCATAATTTACCAGCATGTTGGCTGTATTCGGATCTGAAGCATCACCGATTATCTGGACATGTGCTGTACCCGATTTTTCAAGTTTTTTGGCAAAATCCGGTTCGAATATGAGGGCCAGCTTCACCTCTCCCTGCCTGAAAACAGGATCAATTTCAGCAACGGTGTTGAGATTCTTTTCAAGGATAAAGTATCCCGAGGAGAGGATTTTTTCGCTGATTTTTCGGGTTACCACATCCTTCGACGGATCATAAATGGCGATTTTAGCATCCTTGATCTCATTGGTAAGTACATACCCGAACAACAGCAGCTGAACGGCCGGCATGCCGAAAAGGATCAACAGGGTACGGTAATCCCTGAAAATGTGGTAAAACTCCTTAATGACAAACCCCCTGAACCGTTTCATGCGATTTCTTTGTTGGTAACCCAGAAATAGAAAAATCGCGAAGCCGAAATCAACAATGGCACGGCCATGGTAACATAAAAATTATAAAGCCATTCCTTGTTTATCACGTCAAATCTGCGCAGCAGAATCCCGCCCGAAATCATGATGGACATCATCAGATAACCCCGGAGATTGAAAAATGAAAAAGCGCAAGGGTAGGGGATGTTAAGACCATGAATCCGTCTGATGTGCTTGCGTGAAATTTTTGCAAAAAGCAGCACATAAAAAATCAACCCAAATAAAAATCCACCGAATAATTGCCACCCAAGGTGCTGCCCGTGTTGAAGCAGATAACTCAAGCCCCGCCCGGCAAGAATTCCCCCTGCCGTGGTCCATGCAAGACCGGCAATGAATAGCAGGTTGTGTTTGCTTACCGAAGGTTTATAGCTGTTTAGTATATCCATTTTTACTATATTGGTTTTTCTTCTCTTCTTGCCAGTTTGACAAACACGTCGTTCATCGACGGTGCATTGAACTGCCGTTTCAGGTTGTCAGGGGTATCCAGGGCTGCAATACGGCCGTCGGTCATAATCGATACCCGGTCGCAGTATTCTGCTTCATCCATATAATGGGTGGTCACAAAAACAGTAATCCCATCGTGTGCTGCTTCAAAAATCATGTCCCAGAATTGCCGGCGGGTTATTGGATCCACCCCTCCGGTTGGTTCATCCAGGAATACAATTTTCGGATTATGAACGATCGCGACCGAGAAGGCCAGCTTCTGTTTCCATCCCAAAGGGATATCCCTGATCAATTTATTGCGCGATGTTTCGAACCCAAGTCGTTGCATCAATGCATGTGCCCGGGAATCGATCTCCTTTTTTCCAAGGCCATAGATGCCGCCATAAAACCGGATGTTTTCATATACCGTAAGGTCGTCGTAGAGTGAAAACCGCTGGCTCATATAGCCGATGTTCTTCTTCACCTTTTCCCGCTGCGTGTAAATATCAAAACCGGCAATCGAAAGCTCCCCTGAAGTAGGATAGGATAACCCGCACAGAATTTTGATGGTTGTTGTTTTTCCGGCGCCATTGGCTCCCAGAAAACCGAAAATTTCCCCCTTTTTAACTTCAAATGTGAGGTGATCATTTGCCACGAACGAGCCAAATCTCTTGACAAGATTCCTGACAGTGATGATATTTTCGGTGGTTGCTGGCATGATTAATTATTACCCCATCCAAACCCCTCCACTATTTGGGAAGGGGCATCCGGATGGGCAAAGATTTGCAGGTTCAGTTTCCCGGGCCAATGCCCTCCCTTTTTAAAGAGGAGCCGGCGATGGGACATTCATCAATTCCATGAAACAGTCTTCGATATTTGCCTTAATCGCAGTAATCTCAACTGATGTATGGTTTTTCTTTATTAAAAATTCAGACAAATTACCTTTATCAATGTCACCATCCCTGAAAGCAACATGGGCAGACTGACCGAATGCATAAACACTGTACACTCCGGGATAATCCCTGAGTTCGCCCAGTAAATTGTAAATATCTCCGGCTTTGACCGAAAGCAGATTCAACGGATAGTTACCGGTAACCTCACGAGGGGTGCTGATGGACATAATTCTGCCATCCTGCATCAAGGCAACCCGGTCGCACAGACTGGCTTCGTCCATGTAGGGAGTTGATACCAGAATGGTTATCCCGACTGACTTCAGCCGTTTCAGCATCTCCCAGAATTCGAGTCGCGACACCGCATCTACACCTGTGGTGGGCTCATCCAGAAAAAGTACATCCGGTTTATGGATCAGGGCACAGGATAAAGCTAATTTCTGTTTCATCCCACCTGATAATTTACCGGCTTTCCTTGTTTTAAAGGGTTCAATTTGCTGGTAAATGTCCTTGATAAGGTCATAATTCTCACGAATGGTTGTACCAAAAATGGTAGCAAAGAAATTCAGGTTTTCTTCGACAGTCAAATCCTGGTACAATGAAAATTTCCCGGGCATGTATCCACATATATTCCTGATATTCTTGTAGTTTTTCACCACATCGAACCCTTCAACAGTGCATGAGCCGGTATCGGTCAATAGCAAAGTGGTCAAAATCCGGAAAAGGGTGGTTTTACCTGCTCCGTCGGGACCGATAAATCCGAAAAGCTCACCCTTGCCAACATCAAAGGAGATGTTGTCAAGGGCAAGGGTTTCACCAAAGCGTTTGGTCAGGTTTTCAGCGTGGACGGAAACAGAATGCATAATTATTTTTGCGGAGGGGTGGTTTTAGTCCAGTATGTGTTTCTTCCAAGGATGGAAACTCCCATGTATCCCCGGATTTTTAATTTATTCGCACTTTCAAACCGGATAAAACATTTGTAGGTTTTTCCGTTTTTTGGGTCATAGATGGTTCCACCCGACCACTCATCGGTGCCATCGAAGGTGAAATTCTTCATATTGACCATGCCGATCAGCGGGGCTGATTTTAGTTTTTCATCGGGGTTTTCTTTGTCAGTGCGGGGCAACCCTGTGATTTTATCATTAGGTTCCCTTAGCCATACGAGTTTCCCGAAAAATTTGCCATTCTCTTTGTAAAGTTCAATTTTGCCTGTGGCTTCCTGGTTAAGCCAGAAGCCAAGGACATCGTCAGCTTTATGTGTCTGGCCTATCGCGGCAATGCCCGACCACATGGTCATGGTCAGAATCAGTAAAAATGTTGTCGTGGTTTTTTTCATGGTTTTTGGTTTTGGTTAATTTGAAATCAATTTAATTTCTCCTGGCATGCCAATCTTGAGGGCACCATCATTTTGAACCCTGATCTTAACAGCATAAACGAGATTTACCCGTTCCTCCTTGGTCTGAATGGTTTTCGGCGTAAATTCGGCTGTTTGGGAAATCCAGCTTACAATGCCTTCGGTTTTTGAATTTGTTTGCTCATCTTTATCAAAGCGAACTTCCAGTTTGTCGCCGAGTTTAATATGCGGCAGCTGTGCGCCGCTCACATAAACACGAAGTTGCATTTCGCGCATGTCGGCAATTTTGTACAACGGTTTGCCATAAGTTGTTACCTCGTTGTTTTCGGCAAATTTTGTAAGCACTGTACCTTTTACCGGGTTGACGATGCAGGCATTTTTTATCGATTCACGTATCTGGGCGATTTGCTCCTCGGTACTTCCGATCTGGTTATCAATGCCTGCAAACTGTGTTTTTACCGAGGCAATCTGTTTTTCAATCAGGTTAAGGCTCGAATTGATGTCATCGAGTTGCTTCCTGGTGGCGGCCCCGTCTTTAAGTAAATTAATTACCCGGTTCTTTTCGATCAGGATGTTCTCACGATTTTGTATCTGAACGGCTATCTGCGATTCCAGATCCTCTTTCCGTGAAGCGGTTACCTCCTTCTGTCCCATTGTCTGAAGCTTTTTCAAATGCAGATCAGTAGTGTCAATATAGCCAACTACCTGGTTTGAATCAAGCAATTGACCTTCCTCAACGTTAAACAGCATGATTTTTCCATTTGCAAGCGAAGAAACTGTAATCTCAGTGGCTTCGAACGAACCGTATGCGTCGGGTTTATCTTTATCGCTGTTGCAGGCAGACAAAAGCGTAATACCCATAAAAATTCCAGGAAGATATCGTTTCATGTGTTGTAAGTTATTTCTGAATAGGATTACAATTTACCAATATTATAAAGATAGCTTATTTTTGCTTTTACAAGTTGGAGTTTATGGATTTCAAGTCCCATTCTGGCCTGGGTTTCATCGTTAACACGGAGAATATAATCACTGGAAGTGATCACCCCGTTTGACATCTGGGAAGAGGCAGTTTTTGTGATACCGGCCCTCAAATCAACAAGCTCCTGGTCTTTATTGAGTAGGTCGGACAATTTCGTGATGTCCGTTATGTTTTTCCGCGTAGTTACCCTGAGATTTTTATCAAAAGTTTCCTGCTGGTTTTTTAGAATATCCCCCTGGATGTCATAAATCTTTTTTTCATTCTTATTGGCGTTCCAGTTCCATGGGTTCCAGGTAAGTTTGGCGCCAACCATGACCATGGGTGCAATGTCGGTTGACAGGAAATTATATCCTGGCCTGCCAAAACCCACCTGGCCATAAGCCCAGAACTTTGGATTCCACTTCGTGGTGACCATGTTTTTCATCAGGCTAACCCTGTCCCGCTGAATATTATACAGCTCGAATTCAATACGTTTGTTTTCATAATCCATGCCCGGTACAGTTATCACGGGTATTTTAAACGCCGAAGTCTCATCCAGGGGCATTGAGATGAGTTCTGATAACATCCGTATGCCGGCAAGCCGGTCCATGGATAATTCATAAATGTTCTGTTCAAGTTTGATGATCTCGGCTTTTATCAGATCGGCATTCATTTTGAGCATGGAGCCATTTTTAACGGCCGATTCCACCTCATACAGCTTCGATTCAAGTTGTTTTTTCGATTCAAGTAA
The DNA here is from genome assembly GCA_903925275.1 of uncultured Bacteroidales bacterium. Classification (GTDB taxonomy): domain Bacteria; phylum Bacteroidota; class Bacteroidia; order Bacteroidales; family FEN-979; genus CAIVAT01. The sequence continues at coordinate 17,344 of CAIYES010000349.1, read as the reverse complement.
CAATTTGATATTCTCCTGGGTGAGCAGTATATTGAAATAGAATTGGTTCACCTGGTCCTTTAAAAGGTAAAGAGTGGCATCGACATTCTTCTTATCTACATTGAGATTGAATGCCTCCAGCCTTTTCTGATAGCTTGTAATATTACCATCATAAATGGATTCACTCACATCCAGTGTGAGTTTGTACTGATCCTTAGGGATGGCGGGGCCCTGAACCTGGGGCAGGTTAGCCGGAAGCTGTATCGCGACCTCAGTCACCTCATTCTGCCAGGATGCATTGCCATTGACATTTAGCTGGGGAAGGTAATTTTTATTAAGGTTTTTGATTCTGAGGTCGCTGGATTTTTCCAGAAGATTGGCCTGAAGGGTCAGGGGATATGTTTTCTGTAACTGTTGATAACAAAAAACAAGGGTGATGGAATCCTGTGCCACGGCTGCGAATGACAGCACCATTGCCATGATGATCATGGGAAACCTGAAAGGATGGATATTATTTACTATGTTCATTTTCATAGCCTTTTAAAGCATTAAGAACAAATTCAGGAACAACGGTTTACCTTTCTTCATAAAATTGGTTGAGTTGTTCATCTGAATAGCCGAAGAAGGTCTGGATGAGCGGCATTGCAATAACCGAAAAAAATTATTTAGGAATTTTGATTTTTTGCCCCGGTTTTAGCCGGCTGTTCGTTTTAAAATTATTGGCTGCCTTGAGCTGGGCTACCGTCACATCATTTTTTTCAGCTATATCCCAAAGATTATCCCCAGCCTGGATCGTATAAGAAATATATTTCTGTGTGCTGGTGGAGGCTGATTTTCCTTGTTTCGGGGCAGGTTCGGACTTTACAGTGCCGGAAGCAGAGGAGCTGGTCGAAGCAATTGTAAGTTTTTGTCCGACCATGATCTTTTCACCATTCAGGTTATTCCATTTCACCAAATCAGCCGTAGTACATTGATATTTATTGGCGATGAAGGTCAGGGTTTCACCAGCATTTACGACATGGGTGGTTTTTGCTGTTAAGCCTGTCTTATCGGATTTGATATTTGTTTTTGCAACAGCATTCTCTGTATGTGATGAAGAGGAGGAAGTTTTTATTGAGGTGTCTCTTGGCGCAGGGCTTGGTACATAAGTTGAGGATACGCCATTGCCGCTCTCTTTTTCCTTCGCCGATTTGGTATATACCAGCAGTTTTTTCTTTGGTTTGACCGAATTTTTCTTTGTACCGTTCAGTGATTTCAGATCTGCAACGGTCATGTGGAATTTTTTGGCAATGGAGGCCATGGTTTCGCCGCTTTTTACGGTATAAAGCTCGGTTTCACGGTAGTTGGAGTATAACATTTTCTGCAACGAATCCTGGTTCCTGCCGTTTTTCGTTTCATAAACATACAAAGCACGTTCATTGTTGATGAAATTCCCGATGTATTTTTTACGGAGACGGAGTTTATATGGATTTTCAGATGTAGCTGGAATGAACCAGTGTTTGAACGATGGATTTAAAAATTCAATTTCCTCCATCGGAATATTCAGCATTTCTGAAATCTGATCAAAGGATAATGGGTTTCGTACAGTTACAGTATCTACTTCATAATACAGAATTCCAGGATCGACCGGACGGATTTTGTGTTCGTTGGCATAGGTCAGCACATAGCTTGCTGCAATGAAAGCGGGAACATACGAAGATGTTTCCCTTGGAAGGTACTTTTTGATAGCCCAGAAATTCTTCAGGCCACCCGAACGGCGGATAGCCTTGTTAACATTGCCGGCACCTGAATTATAAGCTGCCAGTGCAAGCGGCCAACTGCCGTAAATATCATAAAGGTCGCTCAGGTGTTCACAGGCTGCTTTTGTCGCCTTGTAAGGGTCGTAGCGGTCATCCACGTATGAACTTACTTTCAGTCCGTAACCTTTTCCCGTGCCATACATGAATTGCCAGAGCCCTTTTGCGCCGGCAGGTGAATTGGCAGTAGGGTTGAGTGCCGATTCGATAACAGCAAGGTACTTGAGTTCCAATGGCATGTTGTATTTATCGAGCTGCTCCTCAAAAAGAGGAAAATAGATTTGTGCCAATCCCAGGATACGTGCAGTAAGTTTGCGTTTTCGTACAGCATATAGTTCGATAAATTTTCTGACCTCTCCATTGTAAACAAATTCGAAAGGCGATTGATCATTCATGAGGGCGATGCGCTCGCGGAAAACGGAATCAGGAAAAAGAGGAATATCGTTATCTGTGTATGTACTCCAGTTCTGGTATTGGTTGGCATTCGGAAATTCTGCATCTTCAAAAATTTTAAGGTTGGCCAGGCTATCAAGCATGCTCACAACCGGGTCATCTTCGATCAGTACTCTCTTCCTGAACAGCGTATCCTGACGAATGGTATCCTGTGCGGAAAGGAAAAATGGAATGAGGGATAAAAAAAAGAAAATAAGTGGAAACTTTTTTAACACCATGAAGATAACATTTTAACTAATAATGATTTATAGAATAACTTCAATTTTTCAAATTTATTTCAAAAATTCTCAACATGGATGGTGACTTCCGTATGGTCAAAGGCATTTTGAATATCTTCTTCAATCATGTCGCAAATCTTATGGGCCTCCCTGACTGTCTTATCCGGATCCAGATTCAAATGAAAATCAATGTATTTATAATTTCCTGCCTTACGGGAACGCAGATTATGGAATGTCATTTCATCGGTACAATGTCGTTGAATGATGGATACGATCTGCTCAATATCGCTTTGCGGCAATGACAGGTCGAGCAAAGGGGCATATGCTTTAGAGAACAGTTCAAAAGATTCTTTCAGGATCAGCAGTGCCACGAAAATGGCGATGATCGGGTCAACCAGAGGAATCCCGCTGATCCACATAAGCAATAAACCGGTAGCAACACCGAATGAAGTGTAAACATCCGTCTTGAGGTGAAGGGCATCCGCTTCAAGTGCAACAGAATCCGTTTCTTTGGCAACCTGGTACAGCCTTCTGGAAACAAAAATGTTGACAATGGCAGAAATGAACATCACGGCAAATCCCAAACCGATTTTTTCGACCGTTACCGGGTGGATGATTTTTTTTACGGCCTCATAAATGATCCAGAATGCAGCTATAAAAATCAGCAGGGCCTCCACAACCCCCGAAATATTTTCAAATTTCCCATGGCCGTAAGGATGCCGCTCATCGGCAGGCGTGTCGGAGATGCGGACCGAAAAAAAAGCAACAATCGACGCAAGAAGATCCATAAAGGAATGAATTGCCTCCGAAATGATACTGACAGAATGGGATAGTAACCCTACAACTATCTTTAAAATGATCAGGCAGGTGTTCGAAAAAATTGAAAGGCGGGCTACGCTGATCTTTTTATTCATTCACAATAATTTTCAGCAAAATTAATGATTTTGAGGGAACTACGAAAATGTTAAATTTGCAGCACCAATCCAGTCCAGATGAAAAAGCTCCTTGCCCTTTTTTCCCTTATGATCCTGGCCGCAACATGCGTTCAAGCACAGGATAGTGTTCAGGGTCATCGTGTGCCTTTAAGGCATGAGATGACGGCTGACGAATTATTGCGGAAATCGGAAATCGGTAAAACCTTTGTCGAAACAGCACCCCCCTCTGCGCCGATGCGGAATGTTGCCGAATTTGACAAAATGCAGGGCGCCCTTGTACGCTATCCTTTTGGTATCCCGATTTCCCTTATCAAAGAGATGGCCACCGATGTTATGGTCACCACGATCGTTGCCTCCGTCGCCCAGAAGAATACCGTTATCAGCCAGTATGTTTCAAATGGCGTTGATACCAGCCATTGCAATTTCCTTATTGCCCCAACCGACAGCTATTGGACACGTGATTACGGTCCCTGGTTCGAATCGGACAGCTCAAACCAGATTGGTATTATCGATTTTCCATATAACCGCCCCCGTCCCCTCGATGATGAAATTCCTAAAACATTGGCGGGCATGCTGGGCATCCCGTGGTATGGTATGAATGTTATTTCAACCGGGGGAAATTACATGACGGATGGGATGGGCGTTTCCTCCTCCACCGACCTGGTGTGGGTTGAGAATCCGGCACAAACCCATGCACAAATCGCCCAAAAAATGAACGACTATCTTGGAATTACAAATTTCCGGGTTGTTCCCGATCCAAACAGTTCGACCATTGATCACATCGATTGCTGGGGTAAATTGCTGGCACCCGATAAAATTCTGATCCGAAAAGTTCTACCTGCCAATGCGCAGTACGCAGCCCTCGAAGCTGCCGCTTCATACTGGGCATCACAAATTTGCTCGTATGGCTATAATTATAAAGTATTCAGGGTGATGACTCCCTCCGAACAACCATACTCCAATTCAGTTATCCTGAACAACAAAGTGCTGGTACCTTTCATGAATTCATCATGGGACGACAGCGCCAAAGTCGCTTATGAGGCAGCCATGCCCGGGTATACAGTGAAGGGATTTATCGGAAATTCATCCACCCCATGGGTATCTACTGACGCCTTGCATTGCAGGGTGATGGGAATTGCCGATCTTGGCCTGCTTTACATCAAACACATCCCTATCGCCGGCAATCAACCTTGCGAAACCGATTATATCCTCAATGCCGATATCATTGCATGCAGCCAGCAACCTGTAAAAAACGACTCGGTGTTTGTGATATACAAGGTAAACAACGGATCTTATGATACTGTCCTCATGACAAATACATCAGCCAACCATTATCAGGGAACTATTCCCGGGCAGGTGGCGGGAAGTGTAGTCGGCTATTATCTTTCTGTCGCCGATCAGTCGGGCCGTCATGCCACCGCCCCGTTCATCGGAGCAGCGGATCCGTTTCTGTTCCAAACGGTTTATACAAACCTGGCGCCGGTTCCCGATACACTTTGGTTCATCACCCCACAGGATTGCATTGAGGGAAAAATCACACAGTTGAAAAATTTCACAGGCAATGGAATCAGCCTGAATTATGTACAGCAGGAAGGTATGTTGCCCTGGTATGTTGATTCAATGTCGGTAAGTTCACTGCCCGCTATGGTTAATCCCGGCGACAGCATTGCAATCCGTGTTAAAATGTATCTCATCACCCGGACCGACACCCTGCAATTTGTGGTTGACACCCTCAATTTTACTACATCCACGGGTAATTATCATGTCATCATCATGGTAAACCATCAATTACTTGAAGCTATTGATGAACAAACAGACCTTGCCGGGTCGGGGAACAATTATCCGAATCCGTTCAGCACTGAAACGGCTATTCCGCTGGAAATAAGGCAACGCAGCCTTGTTACGTTGAAAATCATAGATGTCAGAGGCTTTGAAATCAGCACGCTCATTTCAACGGTGCTCGAACCGGGAACCACGACCATTCGATGGGATGGGACAGACAGCCACGGCAAAAAACTTCCGGGAGGTGTTTACTTTTACAGGCTGATTACCGGAAACAGCACGGAAACCAAACGGATGATCCTTATCCGGTAATACGCTTCTCAGGCCGCATCTGGGGAAAAAAGAGAACATCCTGGATCGATTGCGAATTGGTCATGATCATGGTTAAACGGTCAATCCCGATGCCAAGTCCGGCAGTAGGTGGCATGCCGAATTCCAGTGCACGCAGAAAGTCTTCATCAAGCACCATCGATTCGTCATCTCCGCGTTTTCCCAATTCAAGCTGTGATTCAAACCGTTCACGCTGATCGATGGGATCATTCAACTCGGAAAAGGAGTTGCAAAGCTCTTTGCCATTGCATATCGCTTCAAAACGCTCAACCAATCCATCTTTGCTGCGGTGTTTCTTTGCAAGCGGCGACATTTCCACAGGATAATCAGTGATGAAAGTCGGCTGTATCAGGAAAGGCTCACATTTCTCACCGAAGATCTGGTCAATAATCTTTCCCTTGGCCATGGTCCGGTCGATTGGGACATTCAGTTCTTTTGCAATGCCGGCAAGTTCTTCTTCAGGTTTGCCATCAATGTTGATCCCGGTAAAATGTTCAATGACTTCGAACATGGTGAACCTTTTCCATGGGCGTTTAAAGTCGACCAGATTTTCGCCAACCTTCACCTGGGTAGTCCCATGAAGATCCAGGGCGATTTTTTCCACCATTTCTTCTACAAGTTCCATCATCCATTCGTAGTCTTTATAGGCTACATAAAGCTCCATCTGGGTAAATTCGGGATTATGGAAACGATCCATTCCTTCATTGCGGAAATCTTTTGAAAACTCATAAACACCATCATATCCGCCTACAATGAGCCGCTTGAGGTACAATTCATTGGCGATGCGCAGATACAACACCATATCCAGTGCATTGTGATGGGTTTTAAATGGTCGGGCAGCAGCTCCGCCGTAAAGTGGTTGCAAAACCGGAGTTTCCACTTCAAGGTATGTTTTTGCATTCAGATAATTACGCATCGAATTGACGAGAATACTGCGCTTTATAAAAACGTCGCGCACTTCGGGATTCACGATCATGTCGAGATATCGCTGGCGATAACGCTGTTCGGGATCGGTAAAAGCATCGAATACCGCATCTTCCTTTTCCTTGACAATGGGGAGAGGGCGCAGTGACTTGCACAGCAGTGTCAGCGACTTTGCATGGATGGTGATTTCGCCCATCTGGGTAACGAATACGTATCCGGTTATCCCGATGATATCGCCGATGTCGAGGAGTTTTTTAAAAACCGTGTTATACAGTGTTTTATCTTCACCCGGACAAATGTCGTCTCTTTTAACATAGAGTTGAATACGACCGCTTTCATCCTGGAGTTCAACAAAAGAGGCAGCTCCCATGATTCGCCGGCTCATGATTCGCCCGGCAATACTTGTTTGCTGGTATAAGGAATTATCAGCGGGATAGTATTTTTTTATCTCCGCTGCTTTGACGTTTACCTCAAAAGTATCTGGTGGATAGGGGTTGATGCCAAGCCGGATCAGCTCATTCAGTGAATTTCTGCGTATTGTTTCCTGTTCTGTAAATCCTGAAGTCATATTGCCAAATTTCCGGCAAAGATACTGATTTAGGCCATAACTTCATGGAGGATACGGGGCGACTGCAATCCGCTGAACCCGGGAAGGTGCAGCCGGTAATATAGCAGGATCGTTTCGAGCAGTTGATTCCGGGTTTCAGCCTTCATCGATTGCAGGGGTTCAAAATGTGATTGTAGGGGCTCAAAATTTTGAACCCCTGCGAATGTCTGGCTGCAGGCATTGAGCAGGGAATAAAACCGTTTGCTGTTTCCGGGGTTCAGGTAATCGGGATGACCCGGGACAGATGACTGAAAAAAACCTTCACGAAGATTGAAAATCGGGATTTTTTCGGTATAGTTCAATTGCGGGAAAATTCCCAGGTAACGGCTGAAATTCAGTGAAAAAACAAGATGAAAGCTTGAAACCGGCTCATCAGTCAGGTCTAATTGCAGGCATGAAGTCCAGAGGAATTCAAATAAATCGGGGTTGGATTCTTCTTCCTTAATGGTCTTATAAACCAACTCATTGATAAAGAGTGCCACAGCACTTTTTCGGATGTCGAATGGGATGGTCTGATAAGGGTGAGCTAAATGGATCTCTTTTACAGACTGAAGTGAGTGCTTTTCTTTATGATATACAACCAGGTCGAGCAAAGTCAGGGGCTGGAGGAGACCGGGTTTGATTCTTGATTTGGGACCAAGGATACCTTTGAACAGATAGGATTGAATTCCGAAAAGTTCAGTGTAAATCTTTACGATTACACTTGATTCTGAATACTTGAATGAATGAAAAACGATGCCTTTTGTTACATGAAGCATCAGTGGATAATGAGTATTTTTGTTACTACTTTCTCTGAACCGGTATCATTGGTGGCATAAACCAGGTAAACCCCGGTCTGAGCTTTATTTCCGTGGAAATTTTTACCATTCCAAACTGCCTGTCCGCCTTCTGCAACGGTGGAATAAACAAGAGTTCCGTTAACATCTGTTATCTTGACCTGGGCATTGGCAACAAGTCCTTTAATGGCGATATATCCTTCATAATCTGATTTAACCGGGTTAGGAAATGCATATACATTCTCATTGACCTGGCCGCCGGGGGTGGCTGAAGCCCTGAAAGAAATTACTCCCTTATCGGTACCGAAAAAAACATCACCATCCTGGTTTATGGCAAGGCATGTGATTCTGTCAGAAAGTAAAGGACTATTCTCGGCAGTAAAGTGATAAATTTGCTTGGTTCCATCCTCTGAAAACAGGTATACCCCACCGCGATCGGTTCCAATCCATTTCTGGTTGGCTCCGTCGACAGCAATTGCGGTGACTGTTTCATTTTCAAGAAGATATTGAACATAGGTTCCCTGCGTAACCAAAATTTGCTGGGCATCAAAATTTTGCCCGGAAAAAATATTCTCCGGAGAATAAAACACTCCGACACCCTTTTCAGTGCCAACCCAAATCTCTCCTTTATGGTCTTCAGCCATGGCAAGCACCGAATTGCCGGGGATGTTGCCACTTCCCACGGCTGAATTTAACAATTTTGCCTGGTCGTCGCCAGTGTTATCCGGTGTGCCGTTATCGGTAAAAACGATGATTGAATTGGGATTCTGATTTCCATAGCGCATCTGGATCCATTTTTGACCGATTTTAGTGACAAGGATCTGGCCAAGATCATTTTCATTTACAATCGGAATGGTGAACCTGGTCCAGTTATCTCCTTTTTTCATCGAAAGACAACTGTTGTTATGCGAGGTGATAACCCACAGCGCTCCATTTGCATCAAAAGCCACGCCCCCGACAGGAATATACGAGGTATCCAGGGTGTTGGTATGATGCAGCAGTGTACTGTTGTTTTCAGAAAATCGCCGGATAACAGAATCGTTGTATATTTCCAGCACACCCTTGCCATAGGTTGCTGCAAAAACATGTTTGCTGTCGTTCGGATCTATGGCAATATTTACAACATCATTACAGGAAGCCATAACCGGATTGTTGTAACCTGAAAGGTTTTTCCAGTTGGTATTGTCGAAATGATAAACCTGGGGTGGAATGTAAAGCGGGCTGAATGCTCCGTCTCTGCCGCCGGGGGCAATATAAAGTTCATTGCCTTTGCTGGTCATGCTGAATGCCAGCGCTGTTGATGGTCCGCTAAGGTTATAGGGGGTCAGGATGGTCGTGGCTGGATTATAGCTGGTAAGCCCGGAATAGGTATCCCCGATCCAAAACCATCCGTCCTTATCGGCAATGGCATCCTGGGGGAAGCCCGATCCGGGCACGTTGGTGAACAGATCGAGGTCGGTAGGGGTGGAAACAGTTACCAGATAATTATAGGCTACCAGAAGAAATTTGTCATTCGACGAGAGGTGCATCACCGGGTTATATCCGGCCCGCAGCCATCGGCTCCAGTTACCATCGGAAAAAATACAGATCGTGTCGGTGGCTGCTGAGCCTGTCTTTTTATTGACAAACACTTTTCCGGCAAAAAAAGTGATGGTGTTATAAGTTGCAACGGTATCAATTTGTGAATCTTTGTGCCATGTAGCAAAATTGGCCAGGTTGGGGTCTTTGGCGTAAGCCTTGTAGATTCCTTTTTCCGATGCAGCAAATAAAGAATCATGCTGATCTTTTGTTATGGCAAGCACATTTACCTGGCTTCCGTCTTTGCCGATGTAATAGGTGTCGCGGATCTCCTCATTGCTGATGTCGAGCACCACAATGCCGAATCCGCAGGACAAATAGGCATCCTTTCCGATAAAAAAGATATTGTTGATCGTTTTATTCCCCAGGATGGGTTTACGTTTTATATCTGAGATGTTGATGATCGTATTGTTCTTGATAAGGTCGATGTTGGCGTTGCTGTAAGCAATCACCAGTGTTTTATATTCCTGGTTGTAATTGATGGTGCTTATGCCGATATCCGACAACCCGGAAATTTTTGTGATCCGGATAATGCTGTTATCCTCTTTGTCGTAGTAAAACACCGCATAGGGCGTGGAGACGTAAATTCTGCTCCCTGCATCGGTTAATGAGTTGCAAAGTGTGTAAGGGAGCTCATCACGCCATTGCCCGATGGGCACCGGCTGGGCAAACAACCCATTAAATACTGTAACAAGAAAAAGACAAATTAAAGTGTATCTGATGAGTTTCATGTGATAATATTTATTTTTTTCGGGTCACATGGAATACCCATAATTATCATTCACGGTTTGCATGAACTTTGTTCTTATGGGTATTTCATATGTTAATAATTTCTATTTTAATGGTCATATGGAATCATCATTGTCATTCACGGTTTTTGTAAACCTTATACTGATTGGCATTAAAGGAATACAGTATATCCGGGTTTAACAATGAGAATAAAATAACAGATATTTTAAGGATTTATTGTAGAAAATCAGCTATTTAAAACGATCATTCCGGCTGCGACGGTTTCATTGGAGGCTTCATCGATTAGAATAATGCTGCCGGTAATGCGGTTAATTTTATAAGGGTCGAAAAACAGCGGCTTGGTAGTGCGTAGCTGAATACATGCAATGTCATTCATCCTGACAGTTTTGTTCTGGGTTACTTTCTCCAGTGTGCTGATATTCAACACGTAGTCTATATCCTGAACAAAGCATCGCGCATCTTTGGTAGTATGTTTGAGTGCATATTTACCATGAAGTTGCAACGGTTTAGGGTTCATCCAGCAAATCATGGCTTTGATGTCATAACTTTCAGCCGGTACATCGTCAATACCCACAATCATGTCGCCCCGGCTTAAATCCACATCATCTTTGAGCGTAAGGGCAACCGACATTGGCGGATGGGCTTCTGAAAGTGGCCCGGTAAGGGTATCTATTGAAACAATCTCACTTTCAATCCGGGAGGGCAGCACCATGATTTTATCGCCTGGATGAAAAAAGCCTCCGGCAACCTGTCCGGCATAACCCCGGTAGTCATGGAACTCATCTGATTCGGGGCGGATTACATATTGTATCGGGAATCGCTGATGTACTAAATCGTGATCCTGGCTGATTGGGATGGTTTCCAGGTGGTGCAACAAAGTCCCGTCAGCATACCACGGCATGTTTAAAGATGGTTTCACCACATTATCGCCATGCAGGGCGCTGATCGGAATAAACCGCATATCCTGGGCTGGAAAAACCTTGTTTGCAAAGGACTGAAAATCGTACAGAATCGATTTGTAAACATCCTCCCTGTATTCCATCAAATCCATTTTATTGATGCACACAATGATATGGGGAATTCCAAGCAGGGAGGCAATGAAAGCATGACGGTGCGTTTGTTCGATTACGCCGTTGCGTGCATCAATCAGCACGATGGCTGCATTTGCAGTGGAAGCACCCGTAACCATGTTCCGGGTATATTGGATATGCCCGGGAGTATCGGCAATGATAAATTTACGCTGTGGTGTGGCAAAATAACGGTATGCCACATCAATGGTGATTCCCTGCTCCCTTTCGGCACGCAGTCCGTCGGTGAAGAGTGCCAGATTCAAATGTGCACTGCCTTTCTGAACACTTGCGCGTTTTACTGCGTCGAGCTGATCTTCGAAAATGGATTTACTGTCGTATAACAACCGTCCGATGAGGGTGCTTTTCCCATCGTCAACACTGCCTGCAGTGGTAAACCGCAGAAGTTCCATGTTAAGATAGGCTTTACTTGAAAATGTCTTTTCCATTAAAAATAACCCTCTTTTTTCCGGTCTTCCATTGCTGCCTCAGAGCGTTTATCATCATACCGGCCACCCCGTTCTGTCACACGGGTGGCTGCAATTTCCTGAATAATGTCTTCAACGCTGTCGGCGCATGACAAGGTAAGTCCCGTGCAGGAGATGTCGCCGACAGTACGGCAACGAACACGTTTGAATTCTACTTTTTCCGTAGGTTTCATTTCCATAAAAGGGGCAGCAGCAAGCCAAACCCCGTCGCGGAAAAACACATTCCGCTCATGCGTAAAATAGATACCGGGCAGGTCAATATTTTCAGCAAGAATATATTGCCATACATCCATTTCTGTCCAATTACTGATTGGAAAAACCCGGAAATGCTCACCCATCCGTTTTTTCCCGTTGAACATATACCAAAGCTCCGGTCGTTGGTTTTTTGGATCCCATTGTCCGAATTCATCACGATGTGAAAAGAACCGTTCTTTTGCCCGTGCCTTTTCTTCATCCCTGCGGGCACCACCTATTGCTGCATCAAATTTATTTTGCTCAAGGGCGTCAAGCAACGTTACAGTTTGCAGTACATTGCGGCTGGCATTGATTCCTGTTTCCTCTACAGCCCGGCCGATATCGATGGATTCCTGTACGGAGCCAATGATCAGGCGCGCATTTACCGATTTAGCCAGGCGATCCCTGAATTCAAGCGTTTCCGGAAAATTATGACCGGTATCAATATGCAACAATGGAAATGGGATCCTAGCTGGGTAAAATGCTTTAAGTGAAAGATGAACGAGGACAATGGAATCTTTTCCTCCGGAAAAAAGAAGCACCGGGCGTTCGAATTGCGCGGCAACTTCCCTTAAAACATAAATTGCTTCAGACTCCAGCTCTTTAAGGTGAGTCAAATTGTAATTGCCCATTTACCTTTTTGCTCCTAAGATTTGCCAAATATCCGCTGAAGAAAAGTCTTATTTTTATTTGCAGATTCACGGTCGTCGGAATAATACCCATATCCGTAACCGTGCCCGTAACCTGATCCGTAACCGTATCCGTAACCCGATCCGTATCCGTAACCATAGCCATAACCGTAACCGTAACCATAAGAACTACGGTTCAGTTTAACATCGTTGATCAGAATCGACAGGTTTGAAATTCCCCGCTGCTCCATGTCGTGGATAATTGAGCCGAAGATCTTTTTATGCGTAAAGCCCTGCCGAACCAGTACAAGATTGGCATCAGCATGTTTCATCAGGAGGAACGCATCGGTAACCAGCCCCACGGGTGGTGTATCAATGATGATGTAGTCATAAATCTCTTTCAACCTTCTGAACATCTCAGTGCACTGGTCTGAGGCAATCAATTCGGCCGGATTCGGTGGAATCGGTCCCGACATCACAATGTCAAGGTTATCAATGCCCGAAAACTGAATGATATCTTCAAGTTTGCTTTTACCGATGATAAATGAGGTGATCCCCTCTGTATTGGTGAGACCAAAATCCTGATAAATTTTAGGTTTACGTAAATCAAACCCCATCAAAAGCGTCTTTTTCCCATACAGGGCATAAATCGAAGCTAAGTTTATGGAAATAAAGGTTTTACCAGCGCTGACCATGTCGGCAGTGACCAATACGGTTTGCCGCTCTTTTCCCTTAAGCAGATAATTAATATTGGTTCTGACCGAACGGAACGACTCGGCGATGGTCGATTTTGGAGAATCGATTACAACCACCGTACTCGCTTTATCGCTATGAATCACATGTCCGACGATGGGAAGTTTGGTAAGTTTTTCCACATCTTCCCGCTCCATGATCTTATCATTGAAATAATCTTTTCCCAGGATATAAATAACGGGAAGGATAATCCCAAGAATCAGTGCAATGATATAGTTCAGGGTTTTCTTGGGAAATACCGGAGCTAAACCGATGCTGGAAGCCTCATCCACAACCTCATTGTCGGAAAGATTTGCAGCTAAGGTGATCTGAGCTTCCGACCGTTTTTGGAGCAGAAATGTGTAAATGGCATCGGTGAGTTTAAATTTTCGTTCGATGCCAAACAATACGCGTTGTGTTTCGGGCAGCACACTGATGCGTGTATTGATCAATGCAACCCGGCTGTTTACCTCTTTTAATGCGATATCATTAGAATTAATGGCACTTTTAACATTTTCATACAACGCATTTTTCGTGGTAGCAATTTGCAAATCAATGGCCATCAGACTCGGGTTTTTTGCTTTCGAATACTGTGAAGTTTCTGTACGCTTCATATACAAAGTAGTCAATTGCATGGTCAGATCATTCAGCACGATATTGTCAATGCCCATGGATGCAGGAACAATCAATTCGTCCAGCTTCTGATTCTTTTCGATGTACTCCTTCATGTTCTGAAGGTATTTTGATTTTACCATCAGGATGGCTTTTTCATCCTGAAGTTGCATCATCTTTTCAAAAACCGCTTTGGCTTCATCATCCAGGTTCATGATCTCTTTGTTGGTCCTGAAAACCATCAGCGCTTTTTCAGACGAGTTTAGAGAATCAGAAATTCCCTGCAACTCATTGTCGATAAATGAAATAGTACGCAATGCCACGATGTTTTTCTTTTCCAGCCCTTTTGCAAGGTATTCCTTGGTAAGTGTATTCAGGAAATCGACCATTTTGTCAACATTTCCGCCTTTCAGTTTGATTTCGACAATGGAGGCTTCCTTGTTGATCGGCTCAAGGGTAAATGATTTAAATTCTGTAACCAGGGCATCGTAATTCTTGAAACTGAATGAAAAAGATCGTTTAATATCTCTCTGTTCATCAAAAGAGTCGTTCAAAATTACTTTGAATTTGAACTGCTTGGTCTGTACTTCCTGTCCAAAAGAATATGTTTCATCCACAGTTACATTCTCATGGCGACCTTCCACCGTCTTCTTTTTCGAAAAGTTGTAGAACTTGATTGCCTCATCATTCGCGTCCAGTCTGAACTTGTTTTTCGAAACCAGGATAATTTTAAACCACATGTTTATTGGCTGTTCGTAGGTAGTGTCGAGGATAACTTTGAACGGACAGTCCTTGTAAAGTTCTTTCGTTACAAAATTATCTTCAACTGTATACGAAACTTCAAATCCGATTTTTGTTACGGTACGGTAGGAAAGCGTATAGGACGATAAAATCCCGATCTCATTTTGCAGGTTCTGCATGTTGTTGAACAGTCCCATACCCAGCAAATCCTGAGGATTCAGTTTGTTTTCCGACTTGTCTTTGACCAGGATGGTGGTCTTAACCTCATAGATGGAATTGGTATATTTATTAAAGATAAATGCAATAATGAGTGCAATAAAGATGGTCACGGCAAAGAAATACCAATAGCGGTAAAATTTAAAAAGTATAACCTTGTAATCAACCGGTTGCTCTTGCTTGTTTAAATCCTGAATGTTCTCGTTCACGGGAAAAATTATTTTTTAAAGTAATTGATCAACAATAGTAATGAGCCCCTGTTGTTTCTGAAGATTTTTACATATTCCCGGAAACGCATGAGGCAGGCAGAACAATATTAACAAAAAAATCTGGAAGAAGTTACTGTTTGCGTAAGTGATTGTTTCATATAGCCCTGTAAATAAAAAGGCAAAAGTACGCATTTTTTTCAAATCTGAAATTCATCCGAATGCTACAAAACACAATTACTCCCTGAAATCAATAATTTCACCTAACAATGTTGCTGAAGTTGTTCCGGTAATTTTTACGTGCACATATTCTCCCGGCAGAGATGTTGTTTTGGTGAATACGGCGACTTTGTTTTGTGAAGTACGTCCAAAATATTGATTGACAGATCTTTTAGACACACCTTCGATCAGAATTTCAACAGTTTTTCCAATTTCCTTTTGATTGCTGGATAATGAGAGTTTCTGCTGCAGGTCGATGATCTCTCTCAAACGCAGGTCTTTGGTCTCATCCGGAACATTATCAGGCAGGGTATCGGCAGCAAGGGTTTGCGGCCGTTCAGAATATTTGAACATAAAGGCAGCATCATATCCTACCAGGTTCATCAGGGATAGCGTTTGCCGGTGATCTTCTTCGGTTTCATCACAAAAACCGGCGATGATATCCGTTGAAATGGCGCACCCGGGAAGTATTTGCCGGATAACATGAATACGTTCAAGGTATTCCTCCCGCGAATATTTGCGGTTCATCAGTTCCAGCATATGGTTGCTGCCTGATTGCACCGGAAGATGAATTGACTTGCAAAGGTTCGGGTACCGCGCAATGGTGTTTAGCAGCTCGTCGGAAATGTCCTTGGGGTGAGATGTTGCAAAACGGATTCGCATCAGCGGGTTTGACAGGGCAATTTTTTCAAGCAAATGGGCGAAGTCAATTGTTTCCCCGGCGGTTTGCCATTTGTATGAATTGACATTTTGCCCAAGCAACGTGACTTCACGATAACCTTTCTGATAAAGATCACGGGTTTCATTGACGATGGTTTCAGCATCCCGGCTGCGTTCCCTGCCACGGGTGGATGGAACAACGCAATATGAACAGTAATTTTCACAACCGCGCATGATGGAAATGAATGCGGAAACACCATTGGAATCGAGCCGCACCGGTGTAATATCCGCATATGTTTCATCGAAGGACAAAATGGTATCGATGGCGGGTTGACCAGATCCAACCTTGTCAAGAAGCTCCGGCAGATGACGGTATGCGTCGGGACCCGCAACCAGGTCGAGCAAATGTTCCTCCTCCATCAGCGCAACTTTTGTCCGGTCGGCCATGCATCCCAGCAGCCCAATCACCAAATCCGGATTCTTTTTCCGGAGAGATTTGAAATATTGAAGTCTTTTTCGAACCCGTTCTTCGGCATGTTCGCGTATCGAACAGGTATTGACAAAAATTATGTCAGCCGAAATAATTTCATCGGTGAATTTATAACCGCTTTCTGTTAAAATTGAAGCAACAATCTCACTGTCAGAAAAATTCATCTGACATCCATAGGTCTCTATATATATCTTTTTATTTTCTTTCACGTTCTTGTATTACCCTGGGGTTAGTTGACCCATTAAGCATAAAAAAGCGGTGCAAAGGTAAGGATTAACTTAATTGTCTTACTTTTGTGCCGGATTTGAGCACCAAAAACGGAATCTGAATGTCAAAGAACTTAGTAATTGTTGAGTCTCCGGCCAAAGCCAAAACCATCGGAGGTTTTTTAGGGAAGGATTTTACGGTAAGATCGTGCATGGGACATGTGGTTGACCTGTCGAAAAAAGATCTTGGGGTTGATATTGAAAATGGATTCATTCCAAAATATATTATCTCACCGGACAAGCAAAAAATAGTGTCTGAATTGAAAAAGCTTGCACTGGCATCGGAATGTGTTTGGCTGGCATCTGACGAGGACCGCGAAGGGGAGGCCATTTCATGGCACCTGATCGAAGCGCTTGGATTGGATGAAAAAAGTACAAAGCGTATCGTCTTCCACGAAATCACAAAATCGGCCATTCTCGAAGCCATTGAACATCCGCGTTCAATCGACAAACACCTGGTTGATGCCCAGCAGGCACGGCGGGTGCTTGACCGGCTGGTCGGATTTGAACTTTCCCCTCTCTTATGGAAAAAGATCAAACCTTCACTTTCGGCCGGGCGTGTTCAATCGGTTGCTGTGCGGCTGATCGTTGAACGGGAAGAAGAAATAAAAAATTTCCAGAGTACTTCTGCATTTCGCATTGTAGGTGATTTCCTT
>CAIYES010000348.1 GCA_903925275.1 uncultured Bacteroidales bacterium | reverse complement strand
GTTTTGAAAGGCAAGTTCATTGTTGGCAATGATTAATTCTGCTGCCCTTTTTTCTTTTTCATCGTTTTGAAAGACAAGTTCTTTGTTAGCAATGATTAACTCTGCTGCCCTTTTTTCTTTCTCTTCGTTCTGAAATGCAAGTTCTTTGTTCGCTATGATTAATTCTTCTGCCCGTTTTTCTTTTTCTTCATTTTGAAAGACAAGTTCTTTGTTAGCAATGATTAACTCCGCTGCCCTTTTTTCTTTTTCATCATTTTGAAAGACAAGTTCTTTGTTGGCAATGATTAACTCTGCTGCCCTTTTTTCTTTCTCTTCGTCTTGAAAGACAAGTTCTTTGTTGGCAATGCCTAACTCTGCTGCCCGTTTTCCTTTTTCTTCGTCTTGAAAGGCGAGTTCTATGTTGGCAATGCCTAACTCTGCTGCCCGTTTTTCCTTTTCTTCATCTTGAAAAACAAGTTCTTTGTTGGCAATCCCTAACTCTGTTGCCCGTTTTCCTTTCTCTTCTTTTTGAAAAACAAGTTCTTTGTTAGCAATGCCTAACTCTGTGGCCCGTTTCCCTTTTTCTTCATTTTGAAAGGCAAGTTCTTTGTTAGCAATGCTCAACTCTGCTGCCCGTTTCCCTTTTTCTTCTTTTAGAAAGACAAGTTCTTTGTTTGCAATAATTAATTCTGTTACCAGTTTTTCGTTCTCTTCTTTTTGATAGGCTAGCTCGTTGTAAGCAATGATTAATTCATCCTCATCCATTGCTTTTATTTTAATCATCGTCTGTGTCAACAAAGTTATTTTTTATAAAACTGAGGTATACCTGAATATTAGAAACGCTGTAAATTATACTTCAACGCAATTCATTTTTCAATGATTCTCTAAATAATCAAACTGTCTTGCACTGTGATCACGAAATTTTCTCTCGTCGGTTGTGAAATATTTTCTTGTGCAATAAGTACAAGCGAATGTTGAATTATTTTTTTGAATTGTGAAAATTCAGATGGCTTGCGAATGAAATATTCTGCCCCGTTTTGGTAAAGCTGGTTCACAACCTCTTGCTCAAAGGAGGTAGAGAAAATGATTACAGGAAGCTGATTCAGCTTTTTGCTGAGCTTTA
Source organism: uncultured Bacteroidales bacterium (assembly GCA_903925275.1). GTDB lineage: Bacteria > Bacteroidota > Bacteroidia > Bacteroidales > FEN-979 > CAIVAT01. The sequence goes on along the minus strand of CAIYES010000348.1, from coordinate 5,636 downwards.
TCTCTGATAAACATTCAAAGCCGTTTTTGCGAGGCATATTGAGGTCGAGGAAAAGGACATCAGGAAATTCGTTTGTTTCATTCAGGAGTTGCTGCATGAGTTGTTCCCCATCATGCACGACAGTAAGATGCGTGGATAGCAGCAATTCGTCTAATGCTTCTTTGAAAAAAATGCAATCATCAGTATCGTCATCTGCAAGAAGAATGTTCATTTGTCTTATATTCATGCATTAAAGAGATTTTTTTCTGATTCTTTTTCCGCCACTCTTTTAATTACCTGGTGAATGAACTCTTTGAGAAGAGCCAAATTATCGCCCTTTCGAATAAAATCATACGCTCCAATTTTCATGAGTCTTTTTACCAGGTCTTCCTCATAATCACAGTCCCGTGGAAAAGCAGTTGAAAACATTACTACGAGAAGATTTTTCAACTTCTCATCTTCTTTTATCTCACATAAACATTCAAACCCGTTTTTACGGGGCATATTTAAATCAAGAAAAAGCATATCAGGCAGATTTTCTGAGTTTTTGTAAAGGTAATTCATCAGTTGTTCTCCGTCAATAACAGTTGTAAGTTGCGTGTGAACAGGTATTTCCTTCAACACCATATCAAAAAAGTCACGGTCATCCTGATCATCCTCTGCAAGCAGTATATTCATTTGTTTTGGATTCATTTTTAAAATTTAGGCAAATTAATAATCAATAGCATTATCAAACCCTGCATTAAGACTTGCAGCGTCACGAAAATTGTCTGGTTTGAAGGTGGAATGTATGGTTTCAGACAAATTAAACGTGAATTCGCATATAATGATAACTTTCGCCCGCGAAGTAATGCATTAAAACTATCTATAAGTTACATAATTCTGTAAATAAGTTACATATTTCACACATTTAGCTCATTTATTGCCTGTCGGTTGTGAGAAACCCTTGACCACCTAACGCCAATTTATATAAGACACTATCTTTATCAGCATAAATACTTATACGCCTGGACTTTATCTGCTTTTTTCAGGTGGTAAACCAAAGTGGGATCCAGTGATCTTCCTTTGTAATCTTTTTGGAATATTGGTTTAAATTATTCAATCCTTCGATACAACCTTCATTATCAATTTCATAATCTTAACAACATTTTTGGTTTTCATAATCCGTAAAAGTATAAAGTTGAATATATTTGTCATTCAGGACACATATGAAGTCATTTGCCAACAATACCGGATTCGTCATAAAAATAGCTAACTAATTTTCCTAACCTCAACACGAAAGTTTTATGAATAAGGGAATTTATCTCACAGTAATTCTGGCCTGCATCTGTAGTTTTGGCAATGCCCAGTGGCAACAGGTGGATGGATATTCCATCAATGGAAATGCATCATCAATGGTTGTAATAAACGATACAATGGTTGCATCCCATACCGGCAATGTTTACGACATGATCCCGGGAATCTTTACATCAACAAACCATGGAATCTCATGGTCCCCGAAAAACACAAGTCTTGGAATTAGTGCTTTCCCTTTAATTTCAAATGATGGAATGTTGTACACCGGAACAACTGGACAAGGGGTTTATTCATCAACAGATAAAGGAAATACCTGGATAGCCAAAAATAATGGACTGCCATCAGGTTTTCCTGTATTTGACCTGATCGCAGATAATTCCTCATTTTATGTTTGTGGTACCGGCGGTATTTTTCATTCCGTTGACAATACAGCAAGCTGGGAAAACATCAGTTTAGCCGGGATTATCCAGGCTAATTCTGTTATTGCCGACGGTGATACAATTATGGCAAGTTTTGTTTCCCAAACCAGTGCCGGGGTATATTGGTCAACCAACAATGGAACAAACTGGACTCTTATCAACAGTGCCAGCGGTTTAAATGATACCAGGATACGGAAATTTACCTTGAATAAAAATACAATCTATGCAGCAGCTAGTGGAGATCTGGGTACGGGTAACGTATATGTTTCATCCGACCACGGAATTAGTTGGACCGCAGCTGCAGGTTTAGACGATCAAGGTCACAATTATCCATACAATTTTTTACCCTCCGGTAATACAATGTTCCTTGCTACTGCCAATGGGGTCTATAAATCAATAAATTCGGGATTAAGCTGGACAAATACCGGCTGCACGAATGCCACGTCATTGGCGATCGTTGGTGATACAATATTTGCCGGCACCGGACATCATGGCATCTGGAAACGCGGATTATCTGAAATACTGGGAGGCATTGAAGAAAATGCAGATCAAGCAAGGATAGCTGTTTATCCAAATCCCGCATCGGATAAGATAATTATAGAATTAAAAAAGTATTCCTCCATGGAAAATCCGATTGTTTCGATATACAATATGCAGGGTCAGACACTTTTTCAGCAGACTTTACATAAGGATAGAACGGAATTTGACCTCAAGGGACTTTTAAAAGGTGTTTACCTGGTAAAACTGACAGACACTCATTTGACAGAATTTACCAAGTTGGTAAAGAAGTGAGTGCAGTCACAGCATCATGCAAAAACCAACAATATAACGGTCCTTCCTTCGGCTTATTTCTAAACCTTACCCGAGGCACGGGAAAGTAATCGTTCATCCGCTACCTATTGGGTGGTAAAAATCTGAAATCTGAAATCTGAAATCTGAAATATGAAATCTGAAATGTGAAATCTGAAATCTGAAATGTGAAATATGAAATCTAAAACCTTGTTTTGCTTAAAAGGATGGATAGTATTAGCCACTGTTTACTTGGGGGAAACAAGGCGGAAGCCAATGGTACCGTAGCGGTTGCCCGGGTTGTTGTCGGTGCGGTTCGCCGTCCGGCAAAACAACCCATCGTCGTTCCAGCTACCACCGCGGTCCACGCGGTACGACCCCGATGAAGCGCCTTTGGGATTTAATGAGGGGCTGCTTTGGTGATAATCCGATCCATCCCAATCACTGCACCATTCCCATACATTTCCGGTCATGTCAAATAACCCAAGTTCGTTCGGTTGTTTTTGTCTGACAGGGTGTGTTTGTGAACCGGAATTATCCTTATACCAGGCCACATCTTCTATGCTGTTGCTTCCACTGTACGAATATCCTTTGCTTTTATTTCCACCTTTCGCAGCATATTCCCACTCCGATTCCGTAGGTAACCGATAATTCTTTTCGGTTTTTTGGTTTAACTTCTTAATAAATTCCTGAATATCATTCCAGGAAACCTGCTCAACCGGACAATTATCGCAATTACTAAATCTTGATGGATCATTGCCCATTACAACCCGCCACTGCTTTTGGGTTACCTCAGTTTTCCCGATTAAAAAGTCGCTCAATGTTACCGAATGCTCCGGTTTTTTATAAGTATCACCTTCGTTACTCCCCATCTGAAAAGTTCCGCCTTCAACAAAAACCATTTCAAGGTTTAGCCCAAAAGCAGTTTCGGTATAGTCGGAGATAAGGGCAATTGAAAAACTGGCAGCTTCGCCCTGAGTTACCTGGATCTGCTTTTCGGCATTTTTGCCGTTGTTTTCAATGCGTAACTTGTGAATGCCGAAACTCAGATTGCCGGTATAGGGTGTTTTCCCGGCTGGCTTGTCGTCAATATACAAGTCCGCTCCGGCCGGGTTGCTTGTCATTTCCACCTGCTTTCCGATTTGCAGGGTGGCGTTTATTTGCGCCGTAACGTCTTCGGTAACGGTAACTTTTTCGTATGCATTGGCATAGCCGGTGAGCGAAAGTTCAACGGTATAGTCGCCAATGAGCAGGTTTTTCAGGGTAAAAGGAGTCTGGCCCATATCCTTGCCATTAATTTTAATGGTGGCTTCGAATGGCGAACTCATCACTTTTATATTTCCGGTACGGGGTACGGGGCTAAGTTTAATATTCAATGGCTGTCCCACAATGACTGTCTGTTTTTCGGTGGCGGTGGTGTATTTTTCAAGTTTGGCTTCAAAGGTATAAACGCCAGGGTTGAGGCGGCCCTGCCAGGTTCCTTTGGTTTTTATCTGCCCGTTGATGTAAATGTCCGCCGCCGGTTCGCAGGTAACGGTTACCTCGGCAAAGGTGGGGTTCATGGTAACGGCTACTTGTTTGGTTTCTCCGGCGACAAGGGTAACGCGCCGGGAGGTGGTTTCGTACATGTCGCGGTTGAGCGTGAGGTTATGGTCGCCTGATGGAACTTTTTCAATGGTACATGGCGTAACCTTTCCGGTTTCTATTCCATTCAGGCTCACATTGGCGCCGTTTTCGGGTAAGGAAGTGATGCTTAGCGTTCCAAAGTTTGGCTTCATCTTCACCTTCATCACCTGCTTTTCGCCACCGGCAGTTAAATTGGCAAAACCCGATTCGGGCAGGTACGGTTCTTTCGACACACGCCAGGTGTATTTACCAAATGGAAGTTCGTTCGCATAGGGAGTCTTCCCGGCAGGCTGGTCGTTGATGTACACATCGGCGCCGGCCGGCTCGGTGGTGATAAGTAGCCACTGGGTTTCAATCACCGGTTCCTCAATGGTGGTAACTACTTTGCCGGTTGTGAGTACCATTTCGTAAACTTCACCGGCTCCGATGGCTTGAGGATAGGCATAGTTGCGCAGCAGTCCAAGTTTTGCATGTTTGATAGTGACAGCCTTTGAACCGCGGGGTACATAGAGCCATACTTCGCTGGTTTTCTGCACTGCGTCAACAATACCAATGCTTCCTGCATCAAACTCAAATCCGGTTTCGGTCGTAACTATTTTGATGATGGCCGCCTTTTCACCGTTTTTATCCTCTTTAGGGTAGTAGGCGCGGGCATCGAGGTCGTTTTCAAGATGGCGGAAAGATTTTACCGCGATTTGCTGGGCTTGCGCAAACAGACACAGTAACAGAAGAATCGGAAAGAGTAATATTTGTTTCATTTGGATTATCAGGTTTATTGTACTGTTTACTTGGCGCAAACGAGGCGGAAACCCAAGTAGCCGCCGCGGTCGTCTGGATTGTAGTCGTTGCGGTACGCCGACCGGCAACTCAGCGCATCGCCGTTAAAGCAGTTGCCGCGGTTCACGTGGCGCGAACCACCTGAAGGGCCTTTCGGATTAGAGGATGGACAATTTGCGTAATAATCATACCCATACCAGTCGCTGCACCACTCCCATACATTGCCGTTCATGTCATGAATCCCCAATTCGTTTGCTTGTTTTTGCCCCACTGCATGGGTCTTTGAACCTGAATTCCCATAATACCACGCTACATCGTCAATCGTATTGTTCCCGCTGTAGGTATAACCCTGGCTTTTGTTCCCCCCTCTGGCAGCATACTCCCATTCCGCTTCGGTGGGCAAACGGTAACTTTTTCCGGTTTTACGACTTAACCAGTCGCAATAGGCAACCGCGTCATTCCAGCATACATGGATCACTGGGTGGTTGTATTCACTCTGATTACGCAAGTTTCCCTGGGCGTCGCATTTCCAGTTAATGCCGATTCTCTTTGTCCATGCACTCCCATTCCATATATAGCTACCGTCTCCTTTTTCTGCATCGGTCTGGTAACCGGTTTCATCAATAAATTCCTTAAACTTCTCAATGGTCACTTCATACTTGCCCATATAAAAGTCGCTTACCGTCACTGGATGCACCGGTTTTTCATTCTTTTTACCTTCATTGCTCCCCATCTGAAACGTGCCTCCCT
>CAIYES010000347.1 GCA_903925275.1 uncultured Bacteroidales bacterium | reverse complement strand
TCGGAATGATCTGGGCTATCCCGGATGACAGTGTTGGTTTTATCGAAAATGAAAGCATGCAAACTGTCGCAACAGGAAAGGTAAAATCCTTTACGAAAATCGACGATGAAGTATTCGACCTTGAGTTTCAGGAGTCATTACCAATCAATATCAAACAAGGAAATGCATTGGAGAATTTATCGTGGACCGCTTCTGTTTTGATCACAAACAGTAATTTCAAAAGTTGCCGTGCCCGTGGGATTCTGATTACAACGCCTGGTAAAGTGGTGATCGAAAACAATATTTTCGAATCAAGTGGTGCGGCCATACTGATTGCAGGCGATGCAAATGCCTGGTATGAATCGGGTGCGGTTACCGATGTGCTGATCCAAAAAAATATCTTTCTGGATCCTTGTATGACATCGATGTACCAGTTTTGCGAAGGAATTATCAGTATTTATCCAGAAATTCCTAAGCCACAGTCAGATAAGCCATTCCACAAGAATATCCGAATCATTGGAAATGAGTTTCACCCTTTTGATTATCCGGTCCTTTATGCAAAATCGGTAGAAGGTTTGACCTTTTCTGACAATACAATGATCCGAAGCAACAAGTTTACACCTTTCCACTCCAGAAAAGCCGGTATAACTCTTGATGCTTGTAGTAAAATCACCATTTCCGGAAACAAAACACAGGGTGATGTCCTCGGCAAAACTGTTAAACTGGAAAACATGCCCGCCTCTTCAATGAAGCTACCCAAAAACGGATTTTTCTCACTTTTAAAATAAACCCTATTATTTAAAATCACAATGAACAGCAAATCAGTCAATTATATTATTTTCTTGATTTTTGCCTTTGGAATAGCCTCAGTTCCGATCACTTCTTATTGTGCTGAAAATGGCATCAAAGGTGCTGCTACGAACAACGAGATCCTGACACCAGCACCAAAACCCGAGCCTCGCATCAACGGACCATTGGTTTATGGCTGCCGGCCCGGACACGATTTCATCTACCGGATTCCTTGTCAGGGAGTAAGGCCAATTACATTTTCTGCAAAGGATTTACCCAAGGAATTAAAACTGGATCCGGCGACAGGCATTATCACCGGTAGATCGCCTGTGAAAGGGGAATATCATGTTTTGCTTCAGGCACGAAATTCAAAGGGCAAGTCCAAACGAATTTTTAAAATTTTATCTGGCGATCAGTTGGCGCTAACCCCTCCGATGGGATATAACCACTGGTATGCACATTATGACCGGGTGACCGATCAAATGATGCGCGAAGCTGCCGATGTGTTGCTCAAAAGTGGCATGGCTGATGTCGGATATCAATACGTAAATATCGACGATTGCTGGATGAATGCCCCTAAAAACAACGATCCAAAGCGTGTAGGTCCGTTAAGGGATGAAAAGGGGAACATTAACACCAATAGCTATTTCCCTGACATGAATGGCCTTACAGATTACATTCATAACAAGGGTTTTAAAGCAGGGATTTACACTTCGCCCGGAACGCTTACCTGCGGCGGTTTTACCGGTGCTTATCAGCACGAAGAACAGGATGCAAAACAATTTGCGGCATGGGGGTTTGATTTTCTCAAATACGACTGGTGTTCGTATGGCCAGATTGCAGGAAAAGACAAAAGCCTTGAAGCTTACCAAAAACCTTACAGGCAAATGGGGTCAATCCTGAAATCGCTTGACCGCGACATCGTTTTGAACCTTTGTCAATATGGGATGGGTGATGTCTGGAAATGGGGGGAAGAGATTGGGTCGCAGTGCTGGAGGACTTCTGGCGATCTCGGGTTTGAATTGGACAAAATCTTTGATGTGGCGATTAACAACAGCAAACATGGGGAATACTCCAAACCTGGTTCATGGAACGATCCGGATTACATCCAGATTGGTTACATTGGCGATGCAGGAAAAATGGGGTTGCCCCATCTTACACCAATGCCACCTGCGATGCAATATGCTTATATGTCGTTATGGTGCCTGATGGCCTCTCCTCTTGTTTATAGCGGTGACATGTCGA
>CAIYES010000346.1 GCA_903925275.1 uncultured Bacteroidales bacterium | reverse complement strand
TTCTTTAAATTCATGTTCGCCAGCATGCTGGGTACATTTTTACTTTTTATTCTGGTAACCCTTTTCAGCTTTGGTATCATCGCAATCATCATCGCCTCTGCCTCCAACGATGAGACCATCATCTCTAAAAACACAGTCTTGCGGATAACACTGTCAAAACCCGTTGTCGACCGCAGTACAAAGATGAAATTCACGATGGGTTATGCAGGTCCTGATAAATCGACAGGGCTCAATGATATTCTCGACAACCTGAAAAAAGCAAAAAAAGATGATAACATCGCCGGGATTTATTTAGACCTCAGTGAAATCCCGACAGGAATTTCCACACTCGACGAAATCCGTGATGCGTTGATCGATTTTAAGACCTCGGGAAAATTCATCTGGGCATATAGCGAAGGTTATTCACAAAAATCGTACTACCTTGCAACTACAGCGGACAAAATTTTCTTAAATCCTCAGGGGACGGTTGATTTCAAGGGGCTGGCATCCGAAATGGTTTTCCTCAAAGGGATGCTTGATAAGCTGGATATCAAAATGCAGATAATCCGTCATGGAAAATTTAAAGCAGCAACAGAGCCCTTATTCCTCGAAAAAATGAGCCCTGAGAACCGCAAGCAGATGACCGAACTCATTGGTGATATCTGGAACAATATGCTGACAGGAATTTCCGAAAGCCGGAAAATCGATAAAGCAGAGCTCAACCGGATTGCCGACAGCCTTAAAATACAAACTGCTGCTGATGCCTTGAAATATAAATTTGTGGATAAACTTATATATAAAGATGAACTGATTTCTGAAATGAAAAAGAAACTGAACATCGATGAAAAGAAAAATGTCCAGTATGTGACCCTCGACAATTATACAAGTGTTCCTGAAAACAAAAAACCGGGTTTGGCCAAAGATAAAATTGCTGTGATCTATGCAAGCGGTTCTATTGGCAGCGGGGAAGGTGATGATCAGAGCATCGGTTCTGAAAGGATATCCAAGGCCATCCGCAAGGCCCGTGAAGATGATAAAGTCCTGGCGATCGTGTTCCGCATCAACTCCGGTGGCGGCAGCGCTCTTGCCAGCGATGTAATCTGGCGTGAAATAGATCTGGCACGCAAAATAAAACCTGTTGTAGCCTCTTTCGGTGATGTTGCCGCCAGCGGAGGATACTACATCGCCTGTGCCGCTACAAAGATCGTTGCTGATCCCACCACCATAACCGGGTCAATTGGTGTATTCGGACTAATTCCCAATATGGAAGGACTCTTTACAAAGAAACTTGGTATTACATTCGACTGGGCCATGACGAATAAGAACGGGGATTATATCCCTGTGATGAAACCACTCTCCGCATACCAGACCATGCTGATCCAGCGCGATGTAGATAATATTTACGATGTATTTACCAGCAAGGTGGCCGAAGGGCGCAAGCTTACAAAGGCACAGGTCGACAGCATCGGACAAGGCCGTGTATGGAGTGGCAGTGATGCCAAAACCATCGGACTGATCGATGAATTCGGTGGACTTACAAAATCCATTGCACTTGCCGCCAAACTTGCGAAAACCGGGAATTACAGAATAATTTCACTTCCTGAGCAAAAGGAATGGTTTGAGGAATTGATCGACCAATTTACCGGCAACGACCCGTCAGCAAAACTTAAAGAAGCCCTAGGCCCTGATTACCGGTTCTACCAGTACTATAAGGAACTAAAGGAAATGAAAGGCATTCAGGCAAGAATGCTGACTGAGATCAACATTGATTAATAATTAATAATTACTAATTATTAATTATTAATTACTAATTACCTCATCGGG
>CAIYES010000345.1 GCA_903925275.1 uncultured Bacteroidales bacterium | reverse complement strand
GTCCATGTCCTGTCAACTCTTTTTTAACTTCATAAGGAACATATACATTGCGATATAAATCGCGAAGAATTGACAGATTGCCAAGAGCTGCGATCAGCGCAAGGATTGGTCCTGTGTTGATGACGATGTCTTTTGAATCAGGCATTTTCCAGATCAACTGATATTTCGTCGGGTGAAATACTAATCATATCTACACCGTAATCGTGAAGTGACAAAAGAAATGAAACCCTGTCGATACCTACCAAAGCAGCAGCCATTCCAGAGGATATTTTTTTAAGTTCAAAAAGCTTTACAGCCATGGCCATAGTGGCTTCCTGCTCAAATTTTTCAGTAGAAAGATTAAGCAAATCAGGAAGTTTCGACGAATACGGTATTTTTAGTAAATTATTCATCTTGGAGGAAATCTTGTTCTTCCTTCGTTTTTGGAATTATGATAATTGTATTCATGTCTGTTTGAACTTATTGTAAATTTAAGTGATTAATTTTTTAGTGATTAAGTTTTAAGTGTTAAGTGTTAAGTGTTGTTTGTTATTTATTTACTACATTATTTGGAGTTTCAATCAATCCGTAAAGAGTTTCCGGAGCAATATCTGCACCGTTTGGCCAGGAGATGGTCCATCCGTCAACAAAAAGCTTCTTAAAGTAAGTTAAATTTGATAATGGTTCAAACACACCCTGTCCAAGAAATGGACGTAAATCTACATTTCCTTCTTTTCCGTTACTGAAAACGATGTGGATGAGATAATCATGCATATACTTGGCATCAATTACGCGGGGCATATAAATTGTTTCCATAAACTCAATATTAATGCAATGGTTCAATTTTATTAATACCAACCTTATCTGAGATGTTTTTCCAGTTTTCGTTCAATTCTGCATTCCTCAACATTGCCCATTCTTTGATCAGTCTTAAAGCTGTTGTCGATTTAATATTCCCTTGCAACATTTCTCCCTCAAAATTGAAAATTCCTTCTGCTCCCTGGTATTCTGCATGAAAATGAGGAGGATTATGCTCACTGAAGAACATCCTGATTATTATTCCGAAAAACATCGAAACAAAGGGCATTGGAATGAAAGTGATTAATTATTAAGTTCTTGTTGCGCAGCGGTTAAAGCATAGTCACAAAGAAAAAAGAAAGGAACATGACTTTGGCTATTGTAATTTAGTATGTTCAGATAGAAACGCTTCAGCCTGTTCCTTGACTTTTAAAGCTTCGTGAAAATACATTTCTGCTTCGTCGAGACTTGGTTTCCCATTGGGCATCAAACCCAAATCGCCAGGGTACCTTGAATCAATATATAGCCGGTCTAATTCGGATATTATCAATTCGTTGATTTTTAAAGGGATGACCTCTTCAATTTCCATCCATAGCGTTTGAAGGTTGTGAGTTTTTATTGTGGATATGCCAAATTCCTCAATAATCGCTTTGATGGTTTTTTCAATTGCCTGTTGTGAATGAAAAGCTACAATGTTCGTTAGAATTGGAATATTCAGAAGATTTTTGATCGTAATGAGGTCATCGTCTGCTGAATTAAGCCAATCCCGTGTTAATTGCTTCATACAATATTTTTCCCTTACTGTTAATTTCTTTGGAGAAGATGCTTCCTGATTCTTGAAGTTTTTGATACATCGACTTTGTATAAACAAGCATATCGATTGGAATAATGCGTCTGAATTTTTTAATTAAGAGGTTGTATTTGTGGTGCAATTGCATTTTTTCACGATTCGAGGAGGGCATGTAATTGT
>CAIYES010000344.1 GCA_903925275.1 uncultured Bacteroidales bacterium | reverse complement strand
TGCCCTGCCAAGCGGAACGACTAACTGGTTGCGGTCTGTTTACTTCACCGATGCCAATACCGGTTATGTGGTGGGTGAAGGGGAAACTATATTAAAAACTACCAATGGCGGTACTTTTGTTGAAGAAGCCGTATCACCGGAGCAAACAATCATCATTTATCCCAACCCGGCAAATAATAAAATAACAATATTGGATAAGAATAAATTGCCCGGGGCGACAACAATAAGCATTTACAGTATTACCGGAACTTTGGTTATGCATTATAAGATCAGAGATCGAAACCCGGTTGAATTAGATGTCAGCACACTGGCCAAAGGCGTTTACCTGGTGGAAATTCAGAAAAGGATGATTATTGAGTGTAGAAAACTAGTTGTTAATTGATAAGACTTCATCAAAGATTTTATTGCCAAGATATTTAATACAGTTGTTCAATTGGACTACTTTCTTTGTATATTTGCATCGTGGAAAAAAAACGTGAGCTTTTCTTTTTTAAAAACTACTTCAAAGACTTCTATGACAAACAGAGGCCAAAGGTTAAGAAAAGGATTATCTGGACGTTAAAAGTGATTGAAGATGTTGACAGAATTCCGGAAATCTATTTCAAGCATATTGAAGGGAGCGATGGAATTTATGAAATCAGGGTTCAATCGGGTAATGATATTTTTCGCATTTTTTCATTCTTTGACAAAAATAAGTTGATCATTGTCGGACATGGATTTCAAAAGAAAACACAAAAGACGCCACAAAATCAATTAACCCTTGCAGAAAAAATCAGAAAGGAATACTATGAAAGCAAATAAAAATCTCACGAGTCTCAGTCAGTTCATCGACAATGAATATGGTGTTAAAGGCACAAAAAAAAGAGACAAATTGGATTCCGAATATGAAGCCTTCAAACTTGGGGTTTTAATTCAACAGGCCAGGCAGGAAAAGGGGATGACCCAGGAAGAGGTTGCCGTGCTTGCCGGGACGAACAAATCCTATATCTCAAAGCTTGAAAAAGACCTGAAAGATATTCGGTTTTCGACTTTGCAGCGGATTATCAAGGATGGTCTGGGCGGTCATCTTGAGTTGTCAATCAAGTTATAACTGGGAAAAGTAATTAAACATTTTTTTCGGGTAGTCAGGAACAAATAACTTTAAAGAGTAGGGGAGGGCAATCTTCTGAACCAAAGTTATAAAAAAGAAATTCTTACTTATTTTCATTTCCCTACTAATTTGTTCTTCCTCGAAATCACAGGATTGGGTCAGAATGTTTACAGATGGGAAGTTTGTTGATGTTACATGGGTGATTGAAACATATGATAAAGGTTATCTTGTATTGGATAATGAAAATCCATCAGGATATATATGGTTAATAAAAACGGATATTAATGGGAATAAATTATGGCAAAAGAGAATAGGTAATGGCCAATCTCACATCCGCTTTGGAAATATCGAAGAAACACTTGATAATGGTTATATTCTTGCCGGTGGATTCTCTAAATATGGAGGTCAATACGATGATCCAGCCATTATCAAATTGAATTCATGCGGTGAGTTGGACTGGTGTGAAGTTATAAAAACACCCGGTGTAACCAATGATTTTGCAACACGGGTTAAACCAACCCCCCAGGGAGATTATGTTTTGTTAACACTTTATTCCAATCCCGATGCAGACAGTTGTATTCAGTTATTCAAATTCAATGGGAATGGTAATCTGTTATGGAAACATAGTTATTTCCCCGATAGTCTTATATGGGCTCCGGAGGTCCATGATGTGAGGGTTGATGGTGACGGATACTTAATCTCAGCTATGTGTTATTATCCTGATCCCGGAAATCCAACTGTCGGTTGGGAACGTCCATATTATATCAAGACCGATACTGCAGGTAATATACTTTGGTGGCTTGTTTATGGCAGCGGAAACAGTTTTCGGGGATTTGCATGGGATGCTACTATAAAGAGTTCAACTGGCAATTATTATAGCATCGCCTTACATAGTAATTATTGTGATGCACCTGCTTTTGTAAAATTTATGGGAAATGGTCAGGAATCATATTATCATGATTTTATTCCAGGACTATGTCCCGGTGGTTCAGCATCGATAAATTGGGTGGATGATTCTACCATTATTTCCACGGCCTACGGAAGGCTGAATGGGAACATGGTACACAGGTGGATAAAAATGGATACGTTGGGTATAATGAAATCATTTAAGGATTTCCCTGCATGGATAGATGGTACAACACACACAACGAGAACTTCAGATAATAAATTTGTTAGTGTTGCCCTGGTTAATGATTTCTGGCTCTATCTATCTAAACTGAACTCAAACATGGAGTATGACACTGTATACACGCATCAATTCACTTATGACAGTCTCTGCTCTGGAGGGGTTTCCTCTGATACGATCAATCCGGATTGTGGCCTGATCGTTGGCATAGATGAACCACAAGTGGAAGCTGAATCATCCAGAATGAAGATCTATCCAAATCCAGCATCTGAATGGTTGACTATTGAATTTCCAGAATACATTAAACAAATTGAAAGAAAATCTGGAATAACATCTTCATCGGTTTATTATCAATGGAAAAATTCAACATTGGAGGTTTTTAATATTGAGGGAAAGAAAATCCTGGAAAAAGAAATACCAAAGTCCATGACCGAGTTGGTAATTGATATTTCGAACTGGACTCGGGGAATATATTTATTCAGGTTAACCTGGAATCACGAGATAATAGCGAATGTAAAAGAAATAATTCAGTAAGTTGTTTGACGAAGCTGATTTTCAAAGCTTTTCGCTTTATGAAAAATAAGTTCACGAAATGTGAACATTTTTAAAAATTAGTTGTATATTTGCATGAAAGTTCATTTAATAAAACAACAGACGATTCAAAATTTCATTGATCGACATGCACCTGCAAGGAGATCATTTGAATCTTGGATCACAACAATCAAATATGCAGACTGGAGTACACCTGAAGAAATACAGAATACATTCGGATCTGCTGATTTATTGGGTCAAGGAAGCAATAGGGTAGTGTTCAATATTGGAGGTAATAACTATAGATTGATAGCAAAGTATTTTTTTGGAGCAATGAACGCGCATCTGTTTGTTAAATGGATTGGTACCCATGCAGAGTATGATGAGCTTTGCGACCAAGGAAATCAATATACAATTGATGATTTTTAACATTTAGTAAAATGCAATCATTGAAAAACAAAATTATCAAAACCCAAGACCAATACATACAGTATTGCAAAGCCATGGAGTCCTTGCTTGAGATGAATACGATTAATAATCATGTCAAGGACGAAGATGAAC
>CAIYES010000343.1 GCA_903925275.1 uncultured Bacteroidales bacterium | reverse complement strand
CTGTTGTAGCCATGCAGGAAGCCAAGGAAAACGTTGACTTCATGCCATTATCTGTTGAATATCGTGAAAAATATGCTGCTGCAGGAAGATTTCCGGGGGGCTTTTTTAAACGTGAGGCAAGACCTTCCGATTATGAAGTTCTTATTTCAAGATTGATTGACCGGGCGCTTCGTCCACTTTTTCCGGATGATTTTCATGCTGAAGTTCAGGTGATTGTTACCCTGATCTCGGCCGATAAAAATGTACTACCCGATGCACTGGCTTGTCTTGCTGCCTCTGCCGCACTGTCGGTAAGCGACATCCCATTCAACGGCCCCATTTCCGAAGTCAGGGTTGCCAGAATTAAAGGACAATTCGTCATCAATCCAAATATTGATGCCATGGCCGAAGCCGATATCGATATCATCGTTGCTGCTTCCATGGAAAACATCATGATGGTTGAAGGCGAAATGAAAGAGGTTTCAGAAGATGATATGGTGGAAGCCATACGCATTGCTCATGAAGCGATCAAAGACCAATGTAAGGCCCAGACTGAACTGGCCGACATGATTGAAAAATCGAAGGTCAAACGCACCTATTGCCACGAAACAAATGATCCTGATTTCAAAGTAATGGTAAAAACCGCCACCTACCAGAAGGTATACGACATGGCAACCAGCGGAAATGCCAACAAACATGAACGCAAAAAAATCATAGAAACGATCAGGGAGGAATTTGTCGCTTCACTCACAGAGGAAGAAAAGGATTCGAAGAAAGCCATGATTGGCCGTTACTACCATGAAGTTGAAAAAGAGGCTATCCGCAACGCAACGATGGATAACCGTCAAAGGTTGGATGGAAGGAAACTTGACGAGATCCGTCCCATCTGGAGCGAGATCGATTATTTGCCTGCAGCACATGGTTCTGCAATCTTTACACGTGGCGAAACCCAGTCGCTGACAACAGTCACCCTCGGAACCAAGCTTGATCAGCAGGCCATCGATGGTGCGATCATTGAAGGTAAAGTAAATTTTATTCTGCATTATAATTTTCCATCTTTTGCTACCGGCGAAGTAAAACCGATCCGCAGCACAGGCCGTCGTGAAATCGGCCATGGCAACCTTGCGCTTCGCGCCTTGAAAAACATGATTCCCCAGGGAGCAGATAATCTGTATACCATCCGCATCGTTTCCGATATCCTCGAATCGAACGGAAGTTCTTCCATGGCAACGGTTTGCGCCGGAACCATGGCTTTGATGGATGCCGGTGTAAAGATCGTAAAGCCGGTTTCAGGGATTGCAATGGGCTTGATCACTGATAACAAACGCTATGTGGTTTTATCGGATATTCTTGGCGATGAAGACCATCTTGGCGACATGGATTTCAAAGTTTGTGGCACCCGCGACGGAATAACCGCTTGCCAGATGGACATAAAGGTTGACGGATTATCGTTCGACATTCTCAGAGAAGCGCTGGCACAGGCACGCCGCGGTCGTATGCACATCCTGGGCGAGATGGAAAAAACAATTTCCGAGCCCCGTGCCGATTTCAAACCATTCGTTCCCCGTATTTTCCAGATGAAGGTTCCCAAGGAATTCATCGGCGCAATCATTGGCCCGGGCGGCAAAGTCATCCAGGAGATGCAGCGCGAAACCGGCACTACCATCGTTATTGAGGAGGTTGGTGAATTCGGAATCGTTGACATCGTTGCCGATAACATGGAAGCCCGCGATAAAGTGATTGAAAAGATCAAACGCATCGCGTCGGTTGCCGAAGTTGGTACCATTTACAAAGGAAAAGTAAAAAACATTCAATCATTCGGTGCTTTTGTTGAGATCCTGCCTAACCAGGATGGTTTGCTTCATATTTCGGAGATTGACTGGAAACGCCTGGAAAAGGTTGAGGATGCCCTGAAAGTTGGCGATGAGATCGAAGTTAAACTGATAGAGGTTGATCCAAAAACCGGAAAACTAAAATTATCACGCAGAGCTTTACTCCCAAAGCCGGAAGGCTACGTTGAAAGGAAACCTGAACCACGTTCAGACCGCCCTGATCGCGGTAATGACCGTGGCCATGATCGCGGCCATGATCGCGGAGGCGATTTTCGCGGTCCCAGAAGGTAACCTGATGTAACCTTTAGTTAATTTTTACGTAAACCGACCCGTATCTACGGTCAAAACAAATTGGTTCACATGAGGCAGCTAAAAATTACCAAACAGGTTACAAATCGCGAAACCGCATCACTGGATAAATACCTTCAGGAGATCGGCAAAGTCGAATTGATCACAGCCGACGAAGAGGTGTCGCTTGCTCAGCGTATCAAGCAGGGCGATATGGCAGCCCTCGAAAAACTGACCAAGGCCAATCTGCGTTTCGTAGTTTCGGTATCGAAGCAATACCAAAACCAGGGACTAAGTCTTCCCGACTTGATTAACGAAGGGAATCTAGGCCTGATTAAGGCTGCCCAGCGATTTGATGAAACACGTGGTTTCAAGTTCATTTCGTACGCTGTATGGTGGATCCGGCAATCAATCCTGCAGGCATTGGCCGAACAATCGCGTATAGTTCGTTTACCCCTCAATAAAATCGGTTCGATTAATAAAATCAACAAGGCTTACGCTCAGCTTGAACAAAAGTATGAGCGTGAACCGAATGCAGGCGAAATTGCGCTTTTACTCGAAGTCTCTGAAAATGAGGTCAAAGAATCGATGCGGAATTCCGGTCGTCATGTCTCCATGGATGCTCCGTTGATCCAGGATGAAGACAATACCATGTACGACGTTCTGCGGAGTGAGGAAAATACAACCCCGGATAACGGGTTGCTCTACGAATCGCTGAAGAAGGAAATTGAGCGGGCTGTCTCAACACTCACACAGCGTGAAGCCGATGTGATCAGGCTGTATTTCGGTCTCAACGGCAGTCACCCAATGACTTTGGAAGAGATTGGCGAAAAATTCGACCTGACCCGTGAACGTGTCCGCCAAATCAAGGAAAAGGCCATCCGCCGGCTGAAACACACATCGCGCAGCAAAATACTAAAAACCTATCTGGGATAAACAAAATTCCATATATGTCTCATCTTGTGGCTCCTTCGCTGCTCTCTGCCAATTTTCTGAACTTAGAGAAGGATATCCTGATGCTCAACGAGAGTGAGGCTGACTGGTTGCATCTTGATGTTATGGAT
>CAIYES010000342.1 GCA_903925275.1 uncultured Bacteroidales bacterium | reverse complement strand
TTGCCTATTGCCTATTGCCTATTGCCTATTGCCTGCCATCAAAAAACCCCGGCAAAGATAACTATTTGATCTGATATCTCTGCAGCAGGTCATATACGGATTGGTGAATTTTTGTACGGATGTTCATTTCCGACAGCTTCTGATTTGCCGCGCCGGGATAAATGCGGTTGGAGAGGAAAATGTAGGTTAGGCCGTTGGCAGGGTCAGCCCAGATGTAGGTACCGGTAAAACCGGAATGACCAAAACTCTGCGCTGATGCTCCTTTACAGGCTGGCCCATCGAGTGAAAAATTCAGGGGCGGTTTGTCAAACCCGGCTCCCCGCCGGTTGCCTCTGCCCGGAAATTGTACGCGTGTAAATTCCCTGATGGTGGCAGGAGAGAGGTATTGCTTACCGCCGTATGTTCCGTTTTGTAAAAGCATCTGCAGGATCACAGCCAGGTCGAATCCATTGCTGAACAACCCTGCATGTCCCGAGATACCGCCCAGCATGGCGGCGCCCGGATCGTGCACATCTCCCCATATAAGCTGTTTCCTGAATTCCGTATCGTATTCCGTCGGGATGATCTGCGACAGATCAAAACGGTTGCGTGGATTAAATCCCATGGTTGTTAAGCCCATCGGTTTGTAAAAGGTTGCATCCAGATATTTCTCAAACATCTCACCGCTGATACGTTCAACAATGAGGCGCAACAGGTAAAATCCCAGATCGCTGTACTTGTAATCCCTGGTTTGGCGCAGCGGAGAGTTGCATATACGTTTGAAAATCGTATCCTTATAATTATCATGGATATAAAGGTTGAAAGCAACCCTGGTGGTGAAATCATCCGATGGTGCCGGATGGTATATGGCTGAATCGGGCTGTCCGTTCACAAGGGTTGATTTGTAAAAAGGAATCCAGTCCTGCAACCCGGCCTGATGTGCCATGACATCACGGAACAGGAGACCTGCTTTGTTGGTGCCTTTCAACATGGGCAGGTATGCTGCAAGACTGTCATCTAATTTGATTTTACCTTCGTCGTACAACTTCATGATTGCCAAAGTAGTGGCTGCAACTTTTGTGATGGATGCCAGATCGTACAGGTGTGTTTCAGTAACCTTCAATGTATCTTCATACCTGGGCTGACCAAAGGTTTTTTCATAAAACACTTTTCCGTTCTTTGCAAAAAGGATCGAACACCCCGGATAAGCCCTTGAGTCAATTCCATTCAATGCAATTGAGTCAATGACATTTAAAGCTTCCCGCGGTAAACCGATCTCTTCGGGCATGACAAATTCCAGCCTTGTCTTTTCAGTTTCATCACCGGTTCCACAAGAGAAGTTGGCAACTGAAACCGGCAGTTTTCCCTTTGCACCTGATCCGCCAAATATGATGGAAGCCGATGCCATTTCAGTACCCTGATTATCCTGATAAGCCACCAGAATTGATTCCGGTTTGTTCAGATTTGGTATCTTTTCAAGCGAGTAGGGTGTTCCGAAAAGGGCAAGGATGGTACGGTTCGCACGGGTAAGGGTATCAATTAGCCCCAGCATTGAGCGTGTCAACCCGAAAGTGTCGGCGACATTGCTGGTGATCCTGTGAATTCCGAGGATGACAATATCATACGATGAAACCTGTTGAACGATGCTGTCGGCCAACGCGGCAGAAAACTTCTTCGGTACATTGAAAGTAGCCATGGGCATATATCGGCTCAGGGTTTTTTGAAAAACTGTGGGCAGACTATCACCAATTGACACCGCAACGATTTTGCGGCGATCAAGTCCCGTAAGCGGGATCATTTGCAAGGCATTTTTAACTACCGTAATGGATTCATTCACCATTTTTTGCCGCAATACCTCCGCCTCCGGGGGATTGATGTCAGTAACCAGGTTTTCCAGGCTGATCATTGAGCGGTGATTCAACCCCAACTCCTCTTTCAATGCAAGAATCCGGCAGCACTTGCTTTGCAATAAATCCTCTGATAACCATCCGCTGTCGATTGCGGTTTTAATTCCCCGGATGGCAGCATCAACGTGCTGCGGCAGCAATAGGATATCATTTCCGGCCAGCAAAGCCTTCACTTCAATTTCACCGGGTTTGAAAAATTTGGTAACACCTTGCATGTCAAGGGCATCGGTAAAAACAAATCCTTTAAATCCAAGGCGCCCGATGAGCAGATCTGTTACCACGTTTCGTGACAATGTAGCAGGAGTGTTGTTTACGGAATCGTAACAGGGAACATACAAATGTGCGATCATTATTCCTTTGACACCGCTGCTGATAAGCGCCCTGAACGGGAACAATTCAATTGAATCGAGCCGCTGCTCCGAATGGTTGATGACAGGCAGGGTAAGATGAGAATCGGTATCGGTATCGCCATGTCCGGGGAAATGTTTTGCAACAGCCATCACCCCTTCATCCTGCATACCTTTCATATATAAAATACTTTTCCGCGAAACCTGGTTGCGGTTCTCGCCGAATGACCGGAAGTTGATAACCGGATTTTTCGGATTGTTGTTGATATCGGCTACCGGTGCAAAGTTGATGAGGATTCCCATCCGAAGGCAAATTTTTGCAACCATACGTCCCATCTCATATATAAGTGAATCATCGGATATGGCTCCCAAGGCCATTTGCCGGGGAAACGAAAAAGCACTGTCGAGACGCATTCCCAATCCCCATTCGGCATCGGTGGTGATGAGCATCGGGGTAGGGGATGACTGTTGCAACCTGTTAGTCAGGATAGCCTGTTTTACCGGAGACCCTTTGAAAAAGCACACTCCGCCCACATTATATTTCTGAATGAGTTGCGTAAGGCTGTCGCAGTATACTGAATCGCGGCTGGAGTAAGCGCGTATGATAAAAAGCTGGGCAATCCGTTGTTCGATCGACAATGATTTGTAAACTGAATCAACCCATGCTGAATCTGCCGTTCCCGAATAACTTCTGAAGGGGAGCGCCAGTAGTGAAAACAGAATCATTAGCGAAAAATATCTTTTCATGGCACGGATTTAATTTTAATTTTTTATGACCTCTCCCCCTGCCCCCTTCTATGTTGTAAAACAAGAGGCTGGCGATTTATTTTTTAAATAATTTAACTTTGTATGATAAATCTGAACAGGACGTGAGCTCTGCTGGAGAGCAACCCACCAGCCATAAGATTTATGACGGTGAAAACACCAGAAATGGCCTTTCTGAAAGAAGGGTCATTTCATTTATATGTTTTCACTGTCTTAATGGCTTAAAAAACTCACATTTCAAGTTTTATCATACACTCAATGAACTAAAATCTATAAAAACAACCTTCTATCAGCAGAACCGGTAATAAATTCCAGGCAGCATTACCTCTTTTATTTTTTATAGAATGTGAGCTACGGTCTCCCTAAGTAGCAGATTCCATAATTCGGAACTGCATGGGGCAGGTAGTAGTCTCACTTCTGGTGTTGTTTTTATAGAGTTTTGTTTTACTTAACCACTGAACATACATAAGGTTGATTGTTTTTTAGAACAAATCTGATACGGCTAATTAATTTTTTTGCGATCCTTATTATTGCTTTGTTTGGTTCCATTCGTTTGCAATAATCGTGATAGCATTTATTTAATGCCGGATCCAGTCTTGCCGCCATCCAGGCACTTTCAATAATTGCAGTTCTGAGCACACTGTGTCCACGTGGGGTGATGTCTCCAATTATCTCATGATCGCCGCTGCTATTTGTTGAAGGTACCAGACCAATAAAACCGCAGAGCTGGTCGATGGAATCAAATCTATTGATTGTTTCAATTTCTGTCAAGATGACCATGGCCGTTAATAAGCCAACCCCTGGTATACTGCCAAGCAACTCCTGTTGCATTTTGTAACGTTCTGTTTTTGCCAATTCCCTTATTTGCCGGGTTACCTGAAGGATCGATGCACGCAAATGCCTGCTCTGATCCAACAACACGTTTAAGGAGGCTTTCCCACTCGGTTCTGTCATCTGAACATCTTCCAGCCACTTGTTAAATCGGTTTGACCAATATGTTTTAGGCTTGTTGAACGCTTCAGGAAGTTCAATGCCGTGAAAATACAAAAATGATTTTATCCGGTTTTTATATCGTGTCAAATCTTTCACCAAGGTTGACCGGGTGCGAACGAGCCCACGGTCTTCAAGTGTTGGTAAGGACGGCACATAAATGGGTTTTAGATCACCATTGCGTAATGATCTTGCAATTTTGATACTATCCCTGGTATCATCTTTCATGACTATTTCTTTGCCTGTCGTGGGTATATCAGCAGGATTAACAACTATTGAATTGATGCCAAATTTAGTGAGTTTATTGTGAATCCAATACCCGCAAAATCCCGCTTCATAGGCCGAATGAAATGTTCCGCCTGGAAAGTTCTTTATCAAATAATGATAGAGCGCCTCTGGTTTTGGCGATTGTGAGAACGTCTTATGTATGAGTTTTTCTGTCATTACGGTAACGGTCCAACTCTTTAAATGAACATCAAATCCAACATAAATGTTCTGTCCATTAAAATCAATTTTGTTACTTTGTGTTTGCATAAGGCTGGTTTTTTATGGTTTATAGTTTGGTACCTTAAAACTAATAAATTTCCAGTCTTATGCTTCATTTTGCAAACATAGGGTCTCCC
>CAIYES010000341.1 GCA_903925275.1 uncultured Bacteroidales bacterium | reverse complement strand
TAAAATTTTATCCCTCTACAAAAAAGCCAATGCAGGCCATATTGCATCTTCGCTATCCTGTCTTGATCTTTTGATATATATTTTCTTCAGGAAATTACAAAAAGAAGATAAGTTCATTCTTTCGAAAGGGCATGCAGCATTGGCTTTGTATGTTGTTCTGGCCAAGGCAGGCTTTTTCCCGGAATCGGAATTGGAAACCTATTATCATGATGGAACACTCCTGGCAGCCCACCCTCCCTGCAGTAAAAAGCTAAACGGGGTGATTTTTGGGACCGGCAGCCTGGGCCATGGTTTATCACTTGCTACAGGCCTTGCTTTCTCAAATAAATATACCGGAAAGAGGTTCACAACCTATTGCATCATATCCGATGGCGACTGCAATGAGGGATCCACCTGGGAAGCTGCCTTATTTGCCGGACAGCACAAACTGAACAACTTAGTCGTATTGATGGATAACAATCGTCTCCAGGGCTTCGGCAAATCAGAGGAGGTTATCAACCTGGAGCCGCTGAAAGAGAAATGGGAATCATTTAATTTCGATGTGAGCATCGCCACGGTTGGCAATGATTTTGAGTCGATCGATCAAGCTTTTAATTTGTTGGATAAAAATTCTGACAAGCCCAAAATTATTATTGCCCGCACGGTGAAAGGAAGCGGTGTTTCATACATGGAAAATAAAATGGAATGGCACTATCTACCTATGTCGGATGAGCAATATCTTACTGCGATTAATGAAATACCTGCATAAATGCGACGTGAATTTTCAAAAACAATAGAAAAAATAGCTCTTGAAAAACAGGAGTTGATATTCCTCACAGGTGATCTGGGATTTATGGCGTTGGAGAATGTCAGAGACGCCATTGGGGAGCGTTTTGTCAATGCAGGCGTCAGCGAACAGAATATTATTTCGATGGCAGCCGCGTTGGCTACTGAAGGACTGTTGCCTGTATGTTACAGCATTGCTCCCTTTATTGTGTTCCGGCCTGCCGAACAGATACGCCTTGACGTTTGCCTGCATGGACTGAATGTTAAAATCGTCGGGAATGGCGGTGGTTATGGTTACGGGATTATGGGTGCCACCCATCATGCCATTGAAGACATCGCCGTGCTGTCGTCGTTCCAGGATATGAGGTGCTTCATCCCTTTGAGCAATGAAGATGTTGAAGCTGCCGTATATGCTATGTTTGCGTATCATGGCCCCTCTTATTTCCGACTGGGATTCGGCATACTCCCTGAAGGGTTGAATCTTCCTGCTTATCACCATACCCGTAAACTCAGGAGTGGCACTCATCTGACCATTGTTGGCATGGGACCTGTATTGTTGAATGTATTCAAATTGTTCGGAACCTCTGATAATTCATTTTCCGCTGATGTTTTTGCAATCTCGGAAGTGCCGGTACCGGAGATTTCTGAAGAGCTCAAAGAGAGTATTCAGAAAACATCACGTGTCCTGGTCATTGAAGAACATGTCAAACGGGGTGGTCTGGGAGAACATCTTGCGGGTCATATTCTCGAAAACAATTTATATTGTTCTTATAAACAACTCTTTGCTAGAGGCTATCCCGATGGCCGGTATGGAAGTCAGGGTTATCACCAAACCCTGAGTGGACTTGATGCAGACAGCATTGCAATGACTATAAAACAGATGATGAATGGATAAAGATATTCTCTACTTACCCACATGGGATACTGTCCGGATTGAAGAGGCCCGCAGGTTGCCCGGGCCGGTACTCATCATTGGGGCTTCCGGTTTTATTGGTGCCAACCTCTTTCACAGCCTGCGTCACCTGAGGGATGATGTATATGCCGGTTCACGAAACCCGCAAAAAAGCTGGCGCCTGTCAGGAGCAGATTCAACACGGCTTATCAATTTGGACATCACTGATCTCGAACAGGTACACAGGGTCTTAAACAATCTCAAACCACAAACCGTATTTAACCTTTCGGCTTATGGCGCCTATGCCCGACAGTCGGACAGCGAAAAAATACACCTCACCAATTATATCGGCACGCTCAACATCATCAAGTCGTTAATGGATACGGGCTGCAGCGCCTTCGTACAGGCTGGAACCTCTTCCGAATATGGCCTGAACTGCTCTTTCCCTGATGAACAATCAGAACTGATCCCAAATTCCGATTATGCAGTTTCCAAAGTTGGTGCAGCCTATCTTGTTAAGTATTATGGCATCGTTCATAACCTTCCCTGTGTAAACCTGCGTTTGTATTCTGTTTACGGACCCTGGGAAGAACGCGACCGGCTGATCCCCACACTCATCAGCTTTGGCTTGCTAGGAAAATACCCAAAGCTTGTGAATCCAGGCATTTCGCGCGATTTCGTATACATCGATGATTGTACAAATGCCCTGGTAAAAGGTGCACTCACTGCCTGCAGGACCAACCCGGGCGTATCGGTAAATATTGCCTCAGGCAAAAAGACCACATTGGCCGACGTGGCCAGTACCGCCAAAAAGTTATTCGACATCCAAATGGAACCTCAGTTTGGGAGTATGCCAAACAGGAAGTGGGACCTCTCGGAGTGGTATGGCAATCCGCAACTGGCTAAAGAACTTCTGGGATGGGAAAGCAGTTTTTCATTCTCAGAGGGGCTGAAATTAACGGCTGATTGGGAAAAAGAAGCTGCCAGTCGATTGAAATATGTGTCTGTTCCTGTCAAAGACAAAAAAATCACAGCGATTGTTGCCTGCTATAAGGATAACCAATCTATTCCGGTATTGTATGAAAGGTTATCTGTCATGTTCAGACAATCCGGATACGATTATGAGATCATTTTTGTCAATGATGCCAGTCCCTACAACGATGAAGAGGTTATTGCAGAACTCTGCACACACGATTCGCATGTGATAGGTATCAGCCATTCGCGAAATTTTGGTTCACAATCGGCCTTTATGAGCGGAATGGACCTTTCCACTGGTGATGCGGTGGTGCTGATGGATGGCGATGGCCAGGATCCGCCTGAAGTCATCTCTGAATTTATCACGAAATGGGAGGAAGGCTATGAGGTCATATACGGCAATCGAACCAAACGTGAAGCTCCGCTCCACATGCAGTTCCTCTATAAACTGTTCTACAGGATCTTTAAAAAACTTTCGGATGTGAACATCCCGGTTGATGCAGGTGATTTCTCCCTGATTAACCGCAAAGCGGTAGATCACATGCTGAAGTTCTCAGAAAAGGATATCTTTATCCGTGGACTGAGGGCCTGGATTGGCTTCCGCCAGATCGGCGTACCCTATGTCAGGCCTGAACGACTCTTCGGACAGAGTACAAACAATTTCTTTAAGAATATCTGGTGGGCTAAAAAGGGTATTTTTTCATTCAGCATCAAACCATTGCAATACATCCAAACTATTGGTTTCATCGTATTTATACTCACCATCGGGTTTTCTTTGTTCTATCTCATTGAGTATTTTATCAATCCGCCTGAAAACGCCAAAGGTATTCCTACCCTGATTCTGATCATGCTGGGATTGGGCGGGATACAGTTGATCTCCATCAGTATACTGGGCGATTATATTGGCAAAATCATCGAGGAGGTGAAAAACAGACCCAAATTTATCAGGGATAAGATCATATACAATGGCAAAATATATAACCGTCAGCCGGAGATCAACAAAGTGATCAAGGATATCAAACAGCAGGAGCTGATATAAATAACCAATAATACAACATTCATGGGAAGCATTAAGGATGACCGGGGGTACAACCAGGGGTTCAGGCAAAGCAAAGCACTGGAGATCAGGACTGAGCGCCGTTGTGATTATGTTATTCAACAGATGGATAAATCAGAATCTGCCTTTGTCCTTGAAATAGGCTGTGGTACGGGGGAGATGTCCAGCATCCTGGCACGGAAAACCAGTATGGAAGTTTTGGGAACAGACCTGTGCGTGCCCTTCATCGAGGAAGCAAAGCGTCAATATCAGTTACCAAACCTTCAATACCGGGTACTTGATTTTCATCATCCCGACCTGGGGGAACAGAAATTCGATTACATTGTTGGGAATGGCATACTTCATCATCTCCACAACAACTTAGACCAGACGCTTCAAAACCTCAAAGCCTTATTGAAGGAGGATGGAAAGATCATTTTCCTGGAGCCAAACATCTACAATCCATACTGCTTCCTTATCTTCAATACGTTGCCGGTATTCCGTAAAATGGCCAACCTGGAACCAGACGAAATGGCTTTTTCTGACAGCTTTATCACCAAAGCGCTCAGAAAACATAATTACAGGGAAATCAAGGTTGAATATAAAGATTTTCTGTTGCCAAACACTCCTGATTTCCTGATCAATCCATCAATTTCCGTGGGAGCAGTTTTAGAAAAAACGCCCATCCTGAAAATGATAAGCCAATCGATATTTATCAGTGCAAAAAAATAGTAACGAAGTTTATCAATCACTTTGAATTAAACAGTACCAATGAAAGTAGTCATTCTAGCAGGTGGCATGGGAACCAGGATTTCAGAAGAGACTGATTTCAGACCGAAACCCATGATTGAGATAGGCGGAAAGCCTATCCTGTGGCATATCATGAAAATATATTCACATTACGGAATTAACGATTTTATCATCTGTTGCGGATATAAAGGATACCTCATAAAGGAATATTTCGCCAACTACTTTCTGCATCAGTCGGATATGACCATCGACCTTGCTGGCAATAAAGTTGAAATCCATCATTCCTATGCAGAACCATGGAAAATCACGCTGGTCGATACGGGGTTGAACACTATGACCGGCGGCAGGATCAAACGAATCCAGCCTTATGTAAACAATGAAACTTTCATGCTGACTTATGGAGATGGTGTGGGCGATATTGATCTGAATGCACTTCTCGCTTTTCACAGGTTGCATAAAAACAAAGCAACGGTTACTGTTGTCCAGCCATCAGGAAGGTTCGGGGCTGTTCAGTTTGATGAACAGGACAGTGTAAAAGTATTTGCTTTTCAGGAGAAGCCAAAAGGGGATGGTACATGGATCAATGGAGGATTTTTTGTGCTTGAACCGGGCATATTTGATTATATTAAAGATGGCGATCAAACAATATGGGAGCGGGCACCGCTGGAAAACATTGCAAAAGAACAGCAGCTTGTAGCCTTTAAACATTATGGATTCTGGAAGCCCATGGATACTCTGCGCGACAAGATGGAACTTGAAGATGCGTGGCAGAAGAACAATGCAAAATGGAAGATATGGGAATAGATAAAGACCTCTTCTCCGGCATTTATAAAAACAAACGCGTCTTAATCACCGGCGATACCGGATTTAAAGGGTCATGGCTTGCGATATGGCTTAAGGAGATGGGTGCACAGGTTTACGGATATGCACTGCCTCCAAAGTCAGACTCGGAGAATTTCGCTTTGTGCAACCTGCAATCCGGTATTCATCATCAGGATGGAGATATCCGGGATATGCGTTCGTTGCAGGAATTTTTCAG
Organism: uncultured Bacteroidales bacterium; assembly: GCA_903925275.1. GTDB lineage: Bacteria > Bacteroidota > Bacteroidia > Bacteroidales > FEN-979 > CAIVAT01. The sequence continues at coordinate 10,238 of CAIYES010000341.1, read as the reverse complement.
CCGGGTTCAGCCGGATATCGCCTTTCATCTTGCAGCCCAGGCTATCGTGCTTGATTCATATGATCAACCGCATTATACCTTCGAGACAAACCTGATGGGGGCGGTCAATTTTTTTGAAGCGGTAAGGAAAACACCTTCCGTTAAGGCAGCGGTTAACATAACCAGTGATAAGTGCTATCAGAATAATGAATGGCTTTGGGGATACCGCGAAAATGACCCGATGGGGGGCCACGATCCCTACAGCGCATCCAAAGGATGTTCGGAAATAATCACCCAATCATATATCCATTCCTTTTTTTCAACAGTGGGAAGCTGCGCCGTGGCTTCTGCAAGAGCGGGCAACGTAATTGGTGGCGGGGATTGGGCGCCATACCGCATAATTCCTGATTTTTTCAGGGCGCTGAAGGAAAATAAAAAACTGATTATCAGGAATCCTGAAGCTATCAGACCATGGCAGCATGTATTGGAACCGCTTGGCGGATATCTTTTATTGGCTTCCAGGCTTTGGTCGCATGGTGCGGAATTTTCCGGAGGTTGGAACTTCGGCCCCGTGGAAACCAATTGCGCTACTGTTCGCGAACTCATCGAATCGATCATCCGGATCACCGGAACAGGCGGTTTTGACATACCCCCTGCCGAAAAGGCACCTCATGAAGCCCACCTGCTGAAACTTGATATTTCAAAAGCAAACGCCCTGCTGAAATGGAGGCCGGTGTTGAGTTTTGCTGAAACGGTCGAATTTACTGTTATTGGATATCAAAATGAGATGGAATCATCAGCAAACCTTTATGAAAAAAGGGTTGAGCAAATAAATTCATATATGGAGAAAGCAATAAAAAAATAGAAAAGCTTGCAGTTGCTCCGAAATTTGAACATCGTTAACAAGAAAGTGAATCGGAAATAACACACCGCAAATTCGTGTAATTCGTATAAAAATGAAAGCGTTAAAAAAACAGTTAACCAAAGAACAGTTCCATCTGTTCAACATTCCTGAAGATTTTGCAGAAGAGGTAGAAATAATCATCCTGGCGATCAAACCTTTAAAAAAATACAATCATCTGTCGGAAGATGAATCATTTTATGCAGCAAATAACAACCAAATCATCGAAGATGATATAAACGAAGATCAGATATGGAGCAAATATCTTTAAACACTGTTACAATAGGTGAAATCTATATTTACGATGTTCCTATTACCGATTCAGGTCAACATAAACCACGTCCGGTTGTCGTGATTTCACCACCCAATCAAAAGGGAGATATTCTAATTATAGCTGGTAGTTCGAAAATCGGGAATTGGGGTTCAGAAGAAGTGTTTCAGGTCATGCCTCAGGATATGGAAGAGGGTATATTGAATGACAACACCGTTTTTCCGATATCAAAACAGCTACTGGTTACCTCTAAATTTTTAAAGAAAAGAATCGGGCTGCTTAAAAAAACCAAAATAGATCAGTTACAACGGTTGATTTTTTCATGGCACACGCAATTGTATCATCACCAACGTTTTTCAAAAAAAGAATTCACCCCCGGTAAAAGCCGCGTTAACTATGCCGGCCGTGTTTTTGATGAAAAAGAGATGATCAATTTAGTTAATGCGTCCCTTGACTTCTGGCTTACAGAAGGAAGATTTTCACAGGATTTCAGTGAAAAGATTGCTGAATTTCTCGGGGTCGACAACGTCATTCTTACAAATTCCGGATCATCGGCCAACCTGCTGGCTTTTGCTGCGCTGACCTCTGCCAAACTGGGTGATAAGCGGTTAAAACCGGGTGATGAGGTGATTACCGTTGCTGCAGGGTTTCCTTCGACCATCTCCCCCATTATCCAGAACAACCTCATTCCGGTATTTGTTGATGTCGATCTTCCTACTTATAACATTTCGATTGAAGAACTTGAAAAGGCAATTTCCCCCAGGACCAGGTGCATTTTCATCGCCCATACACTCGGGAACCCTTTCAATGTGGATGAGGTACTCAGGCTGACTGAAAAGCACGGACTCTGGCTTATCGAAGACAATTGCGATGCCTTTGGTAGCACTTACAAAGGCCGGTATACCGGAACATTCGGTCATCTGGCAACCATCTCCTTTTACCCGGCCCATCATATTACAACAGGTGAAGGCGGCGCAATTGTTACCAATGATGAAGTGCTGGCAAATATCGTGCGGTCGTTCCGCGACTGGGGCCGCGACTGTTACTGTTCAAGTGGTGAAAACAACACATGCGGCAAAAGGTTCAGCCAGAAATTCGGTGACCTGCCAATGGGCTATGATCATAAGTATGTTTACAGTGAAATCGGCTATAATCTGAAGATGACCGACCTTCAGGCGGCAATCGGAAGCGCACAGATGGATAAATTGCCATTGTTTTGTGAATCCAGGAGAACAAACTTCAGGACACTTACTTCGATCTTCTCACCTTACAACAGCTTTTTTATCCTGCCTGAAGCAACCGAACATGCTGATCCTGCATGGTTCAGTTTCATTGTGACGGTGAGGGAGTCAGCACCGTTTACCAGGGAAGATCTGGTGAACCATTTTAATAACAACCTCATCGACACGCGGAACCTTTTTGCAGGGAACATTCTCAGGCAGCCTGCCTATCAGCATTTAAAGTTGAATGTCAGCGGCTCGCTGCGCAACACTGATTGCATCATGAACAACACTTTTTTCCTGGGAACCTATCCGGGCCTTACTCCAGAGATGTTGGAGTATATCGGAACTGTACTCAGGGAGTTTATGTCAAAATTCGAATAGATGCTTGTCAAGAAATACCTTGCTGAAGTAGTCAGCATTTCTAACCCGGTTGATTCGCTCTACCTTCTTGAGTTGAGATCAATGGAGAAACCGTTTAAGTTCCTTCCCGGGCAGTTTCTTCACCTTGCCCTGGATGAGTATGATCCCAGCCAGGGGTGGCCTGAATCACGGTGTTTTTCGATCCAAGCTCAAAACAGTCCTGATCAGATCGTACTCTCTTTCTCAGCAAAAGGGCGGTTTACTACACGCATGGCCCTTGAATTAAAGGTGGGAAAACCGGTTGTGGTTAAACTCCCCTACGGCAGCCTCTTTCATGATATTCCTTCAGATAGTACCTCTGTTTTTATTGCAGGTGGAACCGGGATAACCCCGTTTCTTTCCCTGTTTACCGACAAATCCTTTGAAAGCTATAAGAACCCCAGGCTCTATGCGGGATTTCGCAATAAAAACTACAATGTGTATGAAACTTACCTGTCGCGTGCAAACGGAATTAACAGTGGATTTGAATATAAAATTAAATATGAGGATTCCGAAGGAATGCTTGATATTGCGGAAATATTCACCCATGAGCAACCGGATTCCCTGTTCTTTCTGTCCGGGCCGCCTCAAATGATAAGAAACTTCAGGCAATACCTTGAACAGTCGGGTGTTGATAAGGTTAATATAAGGACGGATGATTGGGAATGATTAAATCTGAAAAAAAATGATGAATCAGGATGACTTAACGGAAGACCTGGATCATATTCTTGATCATACAAAGGAAATTCTTGAGGAATTCCGTAATTCGAGAATATTCATTACAGGTGGAACCGGATTTTTCGGTATCTGGTTGTTGGAAACATTTGCCAGAGCCAATAAGAAACTAAATCTCAATGTTGAAATCGTAACGCTGTCCCGAAATCCAGCGAGATTTACAAAAAGGTTTCCGCATTTCGCAAAAAATCCATTTTTTCATTTCGTAACCGGGGATATCAGAGATTTTTCATTCCCGACAGGCTCTTTTAAATATGTATTTCACCTGGCCACTGAGGCCAGCGACGACCTGAACAGGAATGAGCCGTTAAAGATGTTTGATGTCATTGTGGAAGGAACCCGGCATATCCTTGACTTTGCAGTCTCGGCAGGAGTTCAAGGTTTGCTTCTGGCAAGTTCAGGAGCTGTATACGGCAGGCAACCTTATGAAATCTCTCATGTTTGCGAGACATACAATGGCGGGCCGGATCCAAGCAACCCACTATCGGCTTATGGCGAAGGAAAGCGGGTTGCCGAACTACTCGGAACATTGTATGCAAAAAAAACTGGTTTGGAATTCAAGATCGCACGTTGCTTCGCATTCGTGGGGCCATACCTGCCCCTCGACAAACATTTTGCCATCGGAAATTTCATTCTCGACAGTGTAAAAAAACAGCCTGTTATAATTAAAGGAGACGGAACGCCCCTCAGATCCTATTTGTATGCTTCTGACCTCATTGTCTGGCTACTTACCGTGCTGGTTAAAGGAAACACCTGCACTCCTTACAATGTCGGTTCTGACCAGGCAATTTCTATCGCAGATCTGGCAAAAAAAATATCTTCATGTTTTGATTACCCGGTTGAAATAAAGGTAACCTCACAACCCCAAACTAACATAAAACCAGAACAGTATATTCCCTCCGTTACAAGGGCAAATTCGGAACTCGGCCTGAAAGTGACAGTTGATATAGTCCGCGGAATCCAAAAAACAATCCGTTTTGCTGAACATTATTATAACGAATTATGAAACAAAACACGAAGGTACCTGCAAAAAAAAAAGGACAGTATGTCAGTATAAAACAACCTGCTGCCGGGAACTCAAAATTATTCATCGTTGTTTCGATTGTCATCATCGGGTTTGCCTTGTCGGTAATCTTTCATTACTGCATGGTCTATTATTTTAACCTGAAAAATTATCCCAACAATACCTTCTTATACATCCCCTACGACCGCTTCAATGATTTTTACAGCACCTACAAGGTTTCAGCGAACCTTGATCCATATGGATCCAGTGCGAGTTATTTCCCCCTGGCCTTTATCTTCATGTACCTGTTCACTTTCTTCCCGGCCAATTTTGCGTTTGGTATTTTCACAATTACATTTATCACGTTTTGTTTCATCTATTTTTACAGGAACGTTCCCGGCTTGAAAGTTTTTCAGAAAGTCGTGTTTGCTTTCGTGCTCTCATTCATGTCCTATCCGATCCTGTTCATCATCGACCGGGGTAACCTGGAGGCATGGATTTTTATCGCCATAGTGCTGTTTATCCATTTTTACCAGAAAGAAAAACATTTCCTGGCCATCCTGTTTCTTTCAGTCGCCATTGCATTCAAACTCTACCCTGGTATTTTGTTGCTGCTGTATCTGGCCGATAAAAAATATAAATTCGTTCTCTATGCCTGCTTGACTACCTTTGTGCTATCTCTGGGAAGTGCGGCAATGCTGCATGGCGGAGTTGCCGCAACCAAAGAGGGTTTAAAGGCAGGCCTTGGTAGTGTTTCAAACGTGATGGCTTTCGGATATCATGGTGTGCAGCACAGCACCAGTTTTTTCGCCCCGATGCGCCTGCTTCTTGATTATGTATTGATCAGGAAGGATGCCCTGACTTTTGAGAACGACATCCATTTTTACAACTACTATTATCTTTTTGCCCTGGTTGTTTTCGCCATCGTAGCCATTATTTTTTTTGCCTACCGGATGCCACTGTGGAAGAGGGTCGCCCTGCTGGTGTTGCTATATATCAGTTTACCCCAGATCTCTTTCGATTACAAACTGATCAGCATCTCGATCCCGTTGGTTCTGTTTATTACCTCCACTGAAGTTTCGAAATTTAATCCGTACTACGCTGTCCTGTTCGGGCTCATCCTCATCCCCAAGGATTATTACGTGATCGTTGTTGACATCACCAGCAACATCATCATCAATCCCGTTCTGATTTTCCTGTTGATCCTCCTGATTTTAACGGACACGCTTAAATTCAGTAAACGGAAAAAAAGCATGCAACGGGTCGAGGTCGGGACAGGGACCCCGACAATGAAAAAAAAACAATTGCCTGGAGATAAGGTATCAGGCATTCGCAAACTGAAATAAAAAACCAGATGAGAGCACTCCTGATCAGTTTAATTATTTTAACCACCTCGTGTGAATACAACAAGTATTACAACAACCGGGAATCGGATAAAACAGAGGCGGACCTGTTCATTCAGGATTTTTATGCAAATATAGAGGAGAAGCAGTATCCGGAAGCCTTTTCTCATATACATCCCATGATGTGGCGGCGGGTTGACTCCATTAAATTCAGTCAGTATTTTGTCAATCTCACTAATGTTTTATCCGGACTGAAAGAACGCAGGATAGACCACTGGAAAACTGAAGTTGAAGTGGGTTACGAGCCCATTTCGTCTTACTCACTCTATTACCTTGACAAATATGAGAATTTTGAATTAAAAGTGACTGTTCACCTACAGAAGGACGGCTACCGGGGAATGAAAATCATAGGCTATAATGCCAACACGGAGAAGTTCGATTGATAGCCCTGTTTATTACAAAAAAAAATGATCACCAATATTAAATAAAACCTGCAATGGAGAAAGAACAGCCGGCTGATCTCAGAAGCAATGAAATATTTTCGGACAAAATAACAACCATTTGCGGCATCGTGGTCATCGGATTCACCCTGTCGGTCATGTTTCATTATGCTCTAGTAAATTATTTCGAAATAAAAGGATACATAGACTGGTATCCTAATAATACCTTTCTGTTTAATCCTGTTGAAAAATTCAAAGATTTTTATACTGTTTATAACCTCTCCGTCAATTTGAACCCATATGGTACTATCCAAGCTAATTATTTCCCATTTCTATATTTCCTGAGCTATCTGTTTACTTTAATTCCTAAGGTTACGTCATTTTATGTATTTACATCTTCTTTTGTACTCTTCTTTCTCGTGTATTTATATAAAAACATTCCCTTGGAATCCAAAATGGTCAGAATTCCGATAATATTCATCCTTTCCTTCATGGCATATCCTTTTCTTTATACTCTGGATCGCGGGAATTTCGAGACCTGGGTGTTTATAACCATGGTGCTGTTTATTTATTTTTACCGCACTGGCAAATTTTTTCTAAGTGTCCTGTTTTTATCAATGTCAATTGCATTAAAGGCTTATCCGGCTACATTGCTTATACTATTTGTCATTGATAAAAGGTACTGGCTGGTTGTTTTTACTTGTGCTTCAGCCTTATTGATCAGCGTTCTGAGCGCATCAGTCTTTCATGGAGGGCTTATGGCTTCCATTAAAGGGTTAGGTGCGAGTTTATCTGATTTTAATTCAGGTGCATTATTATACCAGGGGCTTCAGCACAACACCAGTTTTTTTGCCCCGTTAAAATTGCTTTATGACCATATTTTATTAAATATGTCCGCATTTTCAATTGAAAACGGGAAATTGTTTTTCAATGTTTATTATCTCTTTGCCATTGTTTTTTTCGGCATAGAGTTATTCTTTATTTTCAGGTATAAAATGGCCTTCTGGAAAACGATTGCATTGCTGGTATTGTCATTTATCAGCCTGCCACAGGTTGCTTTTGATTACAAACTTATCAGTTTGTTTATTCCACTCATCTTGTTTATCCAATCAGAGGAAAGATCGAGGTATGTTGTTTATTATTCCATCTTGTTTGGCCTTTTGCTGATCCCGAAAGATTATTATATCCTGGTAGCGGATGTTAGCATCTCGTCGGTAATTAACCCAATCCTTATTGCATTCATGATCGGACTTATCTGCTTTGAAGCAGCACGTTCGGGCAAACGGCTTCAGTTCTTCGGAGTTAATAGGAAAGAATCGGTTCAACTCATCAATCATGTAAACTAGATGGCATTCGTTATGATAAAACAAATTACCAATTAAGGTTACTAGTTTTTCTTCTTGCATGCCTTTCTGGTGAGTGCGATTACAACCGGGTGACGGAGAATCGGGAGAATGACCGGGTCGAAGCAGAAGTGGTGGTTACGAAATTTTTCGACTATCTTGCTCAAAAGCAATATGAGGATGCTTTTAACTGTTTCAACCCGGAAATCTGGCAATTGAAGAAAAATGAACAATTTAAAACCTACATTAAAAATACGAATGAGAAATTCGGGAAGATCATCGACCGGAAGCTAGATCTTTGGGCTACCCGGGTGGTTGTTGGGTACATTCCTGATTCGTACTATAAAATGTTTTACATTGTCAAATATGCAAGCATAGAAACTAAAGTTTCGATCATCCTCAGAAAGGTGAATGGTACCATAATGATAGAATCATACCAGTCGGATCCTGATAAATTTCTATAATGGCAAATGCAAATTCTTTGATTTTATCTTTGCCTAACGTCACCCTGCTTATTTATCGTCATAACCAACTTCAATAGACCCTTTTGCTTCATGATTAAGAATTATGGAAGTTCCATGCACAAGTTATCGAAGTCGGACGATATTCAGGGAAATTTACGGATTGATTTGGTAGTTTTAACAATCATTACTATTATTGCATTTAGCTTACTTGAGGCTGGTAAGCATCGACTCAGAAATATTTTGCAATTACAGTCTGTTTTTTTTTAACAATAATGTTCAAATCAACAACCTATATAAAATTTGCATGAAGAAAGATCATATTAAAATCATAGTGATTGTTTCCATTTTTAATAAGTTTTCGTTCAAATGATAAAGGTTACCGATTTTATTGCAAAGCGTTTGTCGGAACATGGCATTACTGACGTTTTTATGATTTCGGGAGGGGGCGCCATGCATTTAAATGATTCCCTTGGAAACCATCCTTCCCTAAAATACTGGACAAATCATCACGAGCAGGCCTGTGCAATTGCGGCGGAGGGCTATTATCGTGCAAGCGGGAAAATGGCTGTTGTGAATGTTACTTCCGGTCCGGGAGGCCTTAATTGTCTCACAGGGGTCATGGGACAATGGACAGATTCAATTCCTGTACTTTATTTATCAGGACAGGTAAAATACGAGACTACAATTTACTCCTGCAAGGAAATCGGATTAAGGCAGCTTGGCGATCAGGAAGTGGATATCATCAGCATTGTCAGTCCGTTGACTAAATATGCAACCGTGCTTGACAATCCCGTCGAGGTTAAAAAGGTCCTTGACAAGGCGATATTTATTGCAAATTCGGGAAGGAAAGGACCCGTTTGGATCGATATCCCATTGAATGTTCAGGGTGCATTTGTAGATGAAGAAACGCTGATTGAATACGATCCGGCTGAAGATAGAGCTGAGCCAAATCCGCATGAGCTGATCAACCAGGTGAAAAAAGTCCTTGAACTCATGGTCATGTCAAAAAGACCTGTGATCATTGCCGGGCACGGCATACGGTTGTCAGGTGCCACAGCGTTGTTCAAAGGGATTTTAAAAACATTGAATATACCTGTAGTTACGACCTTCAACGGTATGGACCTGATTGGCAGTGATCATCCTAATTATGCAGGGAGAATCGGGACACTTGGCAACCGGTCCGGAAATTTTACGCTTCAAAACGCCGATCTGATTTTATGCCTGGGTTCACGGAACAATATACGGCAGGTAAGTTATAACTGGCAGAACTTTGGCCATAAGGCGAAAAAAATAATTGTTGATGTCGATCCTGCCGAATTGGTGAAACCAACTGTGAAACCTGACGTTCCAATTCTGGCTGACCTGATGGATTTTTGTAACTGTTTGTCGGATGCTATGGAAAAGGTGGTTCTACCCGATTTTTCTGATTGGATGAAATGGTCGAAGGAACGGCTGATGAGATACCCGACAGTACTTCCTTCGTACACCAATTCAAAGAAGATTCATCCATATTATTTCATCCAACGACTTACTGAATTAATGGGGAACAAAGGTGTTCTGGTTGCAGGTAACGGAACCGCGTGTGTAGCTGCATTTCAGGCAGGTACGGTAATGCAAGGGCAGCGGTTGTTCTGGAACTCCGGATGTGCAGCCATGGGTTATGACCTGCCTGCATCCATCGGAGCATGTATTGGCAATCATGGGTCGGATGTTATCTGCCTTGCCGGCGACGGAAGTATACAGATGAACCTGCAGGACCCGGACTTCCTCGGTGTCGAGGTCGAGGTCGCGGGCAATCAGGAACGCGACCCGACCCGGATCGGTCGGCAGGCGGTCCTGGCCGCCGAGCTCGACGATGCCGGTGTACTCACTCGGGCCCTTGGCGCCCAGGTCAGCGACAAATCGGGTGTAGAACTTCACGCTCATGGGATCAGCTTATGACCCCACACCCGTAGAATCCGTGACCCCGGTCGCAATCCTGCCGTCCGGCGGAGCGCGGAGAAACGTATGGGCCGCTGGCGGGCACCGCAGGCATCGGGATCGCAATACATCACCCGTGCGGGGGCCGATCGCCTGCGCGCCGAACTCGAGGCGCTGTGGCGCGTGGAGCGCCCGCAAGTCACCCAATCGGTCTCCG
>CAIYES010000340.1 GCA_903925275.1 uncultured Bacteroidales bacterium | reverse complement strand
GGATTTGCCAACTACCGTATTGCAATATTGTTTTACTGCGGAAAACTGGATCTTTATCCACGATAATGCCTGAACAACCCTATTAATGATGTTTGGTTGAATGCTTTCTTGGTTGGCGGGTTGATTGAATTGAAGGCGGTTGAGGCGATTAAGATTATTCGTGAAGCCTATGCGCACGACCGGGTGGAGAGCCTGGTTCGAGGTGATGTTGAAGATGTTGAGATCGCGCTGGGGCTTAGAACTCATCGAACGCATTCCCGTAAAAGAGGAGGGATTTCGCATCTTTTTGAGGAAGTGCAACCAGAAGCAAAGGTTGGGCGCAATGAACCCTGTCATTGCGGGAGCGGGAAGAAGTATAAAAAATGTTGCCTAGCCAAGGATGAGGCTGTCCGTTTTCCGGTACCGCTGGATCTGACCGATCAGCAAAAGGAATCCATTATTAAGGATTCACAAAAGTACCCGGTCGATGACATCCTGATCAATTGCGATTGGAAAGAGTTTGGGTTGGCTTCAATAATCGTTATCCGGTCGATGGATGAGTCGCATTATATTCTTGCCACTTATTTGATCGATATGAACTGTCTTGGCGTGAAGAATGCCTGTTCTGATGCCGGAGTTACGTCAAAAATGATTCATGAAATGGTAACGAATTATCCCGGTGAAATGGAAAGTTTTTGCCATGGGTGCGCTCAACAGCTGGTGAGCCAAGCCGTTGAGTATGCGCGGAATCTCGGGTTCGATCCGCACCCTGACTTTGAGTTAGCCCAATATGTGCTGGGTGAAAAGGAAGATTGTGAAGACCGCGATTTCAAGTTTGGCGGCATTGATGGCAAGCCATTGTTTGTGGCCGGGCCGGAAGATGATCAGCAGGCAATTCTGGACAAACTGACCGCACGGTTGGGCAAGGACGGGTTTAATTACGTTTTGTCAGAGGATAGGGATTTAGACGTTCGGGGATGATAAAGCAACAGTTTCAAGACGGTATGCTACACACCTGTCTTTTTGGGTGAAAGTTCATTTAAAAGCAAAGGCAAACCGTAATGTCAGAATGTTGTAACCTGTTGTATTTATTCGTGTTTTTTATTTAGAAGCTAAATCGTTACGATGTGGTTAAATAGGCGATGTAAGTCTGATTTGATCAGGTATGTTACAATGCTCTATTAAAACGGTAACAGGATAAGGCATGGATAATAATTCTGTTTTTCATTTGATGGCAGATCTCACACAGCAGGAGGGGGTTCCGTGTGTAATGATCGGCGGGTTCGCGATCAATCATTACAAGGTTTCCCGTCAGACGGCAGATGTCGATTTTCTGATCACAAAAGAAGATTTTTTGAAAATAACAGATCTGTTGGTCAAGGCGGTTGTTCATTCCTGCCGGTTATATGCACAAGACCGAGGCTAACATTGCCCACAACCCGAATGTTCTGATCACGATGGGAAGCAGTAAGGTCAAAGGTTTGCACGGAGCCGGTGCTGGATTCTTGATTAAGGGCAAGGCGGCTTTTATCACATCCGGACCTGATTTTGACTTCATGAAAACAAAGTACAGTTGGTTGCGTGCCAATATGACCGTTACCTGTTTTGGTTGTTCCGGCATTATCGTGGATAAAGATCC
>CAIYES010000339.1 GCA_903925275.1 uncultured Bacteroidales bacterium | reverse complement strand
TTTTTTAAAAAAAATTATAAAAAAGTTTTTCCCACTCTAAAAATCTACCACTAATCACTCGCCACTGTTGGTTTTTTCTGCAATCAAATTCAAAGAACATCGAAACGGGAGTGCAAAAGTACAGATTATATTTGATCTACCAAGACATTTTTCACTTATTTACAAATTATTTATAAATTATTTCGTAAAATGATAACAGGTAACGTGTTATGAATGCCATTTTTTTCATTATATTTGTGGTCATGTATAGAATAGTTTAAAAAACACCTGAATAATGACTAAAATTGTGATAAAACCGGTCCTGCTGTTATTTTTCTTTGCCATGCTGGTATCAGTGTCCAGTGCTCAGGATACTATTGCTTCACTTTCCTCAAAACCCCAAAATCCTGATAATTTTTGGAGGCGTGTGACGGTTGGCGGTAATCTCGGATTCCAGTTTGGTACCGTTACTGGTATTAACCTGTCGCCTGAAGTACGCATCAGAACCATCAATCAGTTAAATGTGGGATTCAGATTTATTTACCAATACTATAATTACAAACGATATTTCCTTGATACGAGGACAAATCAGTACCTGGATTTTAAATCAAGTGTTTACGGTGGCGGAATTTACCTTCGTTATTACCTTTCAAGCCTTTTTGATAATTTTCTGGGAAACCTTTTTGCCCATGTAGAATACGAATATCTTACTTATACCCGACCGTTTACGCAAAGCGGTCCTCCTCCTGACGGGTATATTCGCGATAACAACTTCTGGTACCGTCCGGGCAATCAGATTATAGGAATTTCCAGCATCTTCGTTGGAGGGGGCTACCGCCAGCCTATCGGAAATCGTGTATCCATGGAGTTTCTTCTTCTTTTCAACATCAACGATACCTATAACTCCCCTTATTCAAACCCTGTTTTCAGGCTTGGTGTCGGCGTGGGCCTTTAGTGAACCCAATTGGTTGAGCCTTATGGTCTATTCATCTGAACCAACCATTAATATGTGATCGATTCCGTTAACAACAATTTTCAGGTTTGCATTGAAATTATACCATCCGGCAATCTTGTGATACCCCACCTTGCCTTTTGATGAGGTTGTGTGAAGCAATCCCTGCAGGTATTTCACGATGTCGACCATCCCTGTGTAATTAAGCGTACTGACATCATCATGGGTTGTGTGATAATCATAGTGAAACCCGGTGGTAAGCGATACAACAGGAATGCCCCGCTGGTAAAATCCTACATGGTCAGTAAAAAGGTGAACACCCTGCATCCGCCTCAGATGGAACCAGGGATGCGCAGTTTCCTTATAAACAGTATGCCATGCTGACGAAGAACCTGTTCCAAAGATGGTGACCAAATTACCTTCACATCCCAATCTCCCCACCATATCGAGGTTAATCATAAAGTTAATTGTTTCCAGGCCGATCATTGGATGCTTTACGAAATAACCGGAGCCATACAATCCCTCTTCCTCCCCGGAAAAGGCAATGAACAGGTAATTGTTGGTTTTATCGCCACATTGCTTCAAATACCTGGCCAGTTCAAGCGCTACAACCGTTCCGCTGGCATTATCATCGGCGCCGTTGTATACATATCCGTGGCTATTGGTGCCTAAATGATCGTAGTGTGCTCCGATGATGATCGTATAGGGAGCACCGTTGTTGATGAATCCAACAACATTATGGAAGATTGTGCTTTTTCGCACTACCTCAACCATGATGGATATGTTTACACCAGGGTGATTTTGAAGGTACTCAGCGATATCATCATTCACTGAAATCACAAGGCCTTGTTCTGATTTGACGTCAGCCCAGTTGTAGAGGGAATCAGTCTTCTGACTATTCACCATCCATTCATTGGTTAAAATTACGGCGGAATTGCCCTGTTGAAAAGCATCCCGGATTACTTGTCTCAATGATTTAAAAATGGTATTGCTTTTCATTTGTTGTTTTTTCCGAAAACCGGAAAGATCCACCACTATATACTTGTTACCTTCCATCCGGCCATTGGCCGAATATGCAACAGGACTGAATTTGTAATGTAGTCGGGGTGCAATATCCAATCCCTCGATGGTAAACGAGTTTGACTTGAAAGGGATTGAGAGGTTCTCGATGGGAAAAGATTGCAAAAATGAGGAGTCATTCATTGCGCAAGGTGTTAAACCTGCTTCCTGAAAGCACCTGGATATATATGTATATGCTTTCTGTTCCCCTGCAGTTCCGGATTTCCTACCTGCCAGGGAGTCGGAACATAGGATATGAACATCGCGCGTCAGCCTTGTCAAAACAGCACTGTCGGAGAATTTGACAGTTTCCTGCGACATACAGGCAGCGGCGGAAAACAGTAAAATAGCTATAAAAATACGATTCATAAATCCCGCTGGTTTACTACCCTGTATGGGTATTTAAACACTTTATTGCAGATGCTTATGGGATATTTTTCAACACTTCCAGCGTGAGTTCCCAGAATTTTACAGTTGATGGAATATCAAGCCTTTCATCCGGAGAATGAGCCCCTTTAATGGTCGGACCAAAAGACACCATATCCATTCCGGGGTAAATAGCCCCAATCAGTCCGCACTCAAGGCCGGCATGGATTGCAAGGACCTTTGGTTCCTGAGCAAACAGGTTGCGATATGCGTCGACGGTAATCCCCAGAAGTTCGGAACCCGGATTCGGTTTCCAACCCGGATAGCCGGCTGAATGCTCAACGTCGGCCTGCATCAGGTAAAACACGCTGGCTACCATATCGGCCACATCTTTTTTCGATGATTCGACTGAACTGCGCTGACTTGTTGTGACGACAATTTTTTTATCAATGATCTTTACTGAGGCAAGATTAGTGGAGGTCTCAACGAAATCAGGGATTTCCCGCGACATTGCAAAAACTCCGTGCGGGCAGGCATACAGCGCATCGAGCAGGTCGGCCTGAAGTACATTGTCTAATACCATTTCCGGCTTTGTACAAGGTTCAAGCCGAAAAGAGATATCAGGTTCAGTAAAATGGAATTCCATTTTAATCTCACTTAGAAAGGTTGCTGCATATTCCAACAGCGATTTCTCGTTTTCAGCATGCACGGTAATTACAGCAAAAGCTTCGCGCGCCAATGCATTGCGCAGATTCCCTGCATTGATATCAGCCAGGGCTATTTCGAACCTGTCCTGTGCATTCCAGAGGAACCTGTTAATAAGTTTGACTGCATTGCCTAGTCCCTTGTTAATATCATCACCTGAATGACCACCTTTCAAACCTGTCAGACTGACTTTGAAGGCAACATGATCTGCAGGAACCTCCTCTGTTTCCAAAGGAACAGAAGCCACTGTGTCTTTTCCTCCGGCACAACCAATAAACAACTGGCCTTCATCCTCTGAATCGAGGTTAATGAGGACACGTCCGTTCAATTGACCGGGTTTAAGTGCAAAGGCGCCAGACAGCCCGGTCTCTTCATCGGTCGTAAACAATGCTTCCAGGGGGCCGTGAGGAATATTTTTCGATTCAAGGATGGCCATTGCAGCGGCAATTCCAATACCATCATCGGCTCCCAGTGTTGTTCCTTTTGCTTTAACCCAATTTCCATCGATCCACGGGTTGATGGCATCAATGTCAAAATCATGCACGACATCAGAATTTTTCTCACAAACCATATCGAGATGGCTTTGAAGGATCACGGCTCTCCTTTTTTCATATCCGGGACTTGCCTGCTTCCGGATCAGCACATTTCCTGCCTCATCTATCGTACATTCAAGGTTATTGTTCTTAGCAAACTCCTTTAGATACAAGGCAATTGCTTTCTCTTTTTTTGAGGGGCGAGGAACCTTGCATATTTCGAGAAAATAGTGCCAGAGTCTTTCTGGTTGCAGTTGTTGAAATTCCGTATTCATGGTTGAATTTTTATCAGGTTAGTGTTAGCGGTGTCAAAAATATCAAATTTAGAGTTACTCAATTGATAATTTTATATCTTTACCCTGAAAATTTTAATCCTGGCAACTGTGCGTTTCCGTTTTCCAAAATTTACTTTCTTTCGCGGACTTGCTTTCCGTTACAGCCTTTTCTTCCTGATCGCAATCCTGATCATTCTTTTCTTTCCGCTGATTATCGGCTATGGCACCTCCAGTGTTTTTCTTTTTTTAAATGCCCAAAAGGAGGCAACCATTCTTACAGAGAAGACTGTGGCACGGTTTGAAAATGTACTTCAGCCTGCACAACTGGTTCCGCAAACCCTGGTTCAGGCGATGGAAAATCCGAATATAAGCTACACGGAAGTCCTTAGGATTGCCAGGGATTTTGTCCGTCACGACACCATAGTGTTCGGTACCTGCCTTGCCTTTGAGCCATACATGTATGGGAAAGACACTTATTGGTATGCCCCCTATACCTTTGAAAAAAAAGGCAAGCTCAACACCCGGATTCTGGGTAGTCCTGAATATGACTATTTCAAAATGGATTGGTACCGGCTTCCCAAACTGCTCAATAAGCCTGTGTGGACTGAGCCATATTATGATGCGGGGGCTGGTGATACGCTTATGTGTACCTATTCCACACCAATATACCGTAATGTTGAGGGGAAGCGTATTTTTACAGGTGTTCTGACAATGGATATTTCACTTGCAAGTTTTGCGCGAATTGTAAAAAACATCACCATTTTTAAAACCGGTTATGGTGTCCTGATTTCAAAGCAAGGCAAAATAATTGCTTCACCCAGGCCACGGATGAATAACCAAAACATTCTCGACTTCGCCAAGGCCAACATGGGGGTAGGAACTCAGCAGGCAATCAGGGAGATGTTGGATGGAAAAACCGGGTTTTCTGCGATGGATGGACTTGAGGCAAAGAAGTTCCCAAGTTATTTGAGTTATACACCTGTTGTCAGTACAGGCTGGTCGTTCGGGATCATTTTTCCTAAAGAGGAATTATTTGCCGACATGTACGGTTTTTTAAAGATTATGTCGTGGATATTCGGGATCAGCATTTTCATTTTACTTTTAACGACCATTTTTATCACAAGAAGGATGACCCGCCCCATTGTGAGGCTGGTTGAGGCAACCCACAAAATCGGGCAGGGCGATTTTCATGCCAGATTACCGGTTCGGAAATCGAAAGATGAGATAGCACAGCTCACCAAAGCATTTTCGGTGATGCAGCATGAACTGCAAAGTTATATGCTGAATTTGCAGGAGGCCACCATTGCCAAAGAAAAAATTGAAAGCGAACTGAACGTAGCCCATACGATCCAGATGGGAATGCTCCCCCGTGGTTTCAGCACCCCTGCAAACTGGGAGCTGTATGCCACGCTTGATCCGGCAAAAGCAGTCGGAGGGGATCTGTATGATTTTTTTTATCTCGATCCCGATCATCTGTGCATCGCTATCGGCGACGTGGCCGGGAAAGGCGTACCCGCTTCGCTGTTCATGATGGTAACCCGAACACTTCTTCGCGCCAAAGCCACTGCCGGAACGCCGATCAGAGAGGTGATTCAGAGTATCAACCGCGAATTGTGCAAAGATAATCCCAACCAGATGTTCGTAACCTTTTTTGCCGGGATTGTGAATCTGAAAACCGGGGAGATGGAGTTTTGCAATGCCGGTCATAATTATCCTTACATACTGGGTTCCGGGGGGGACATCCGCCAGCTAAAGGTAAGAGGAGGTCTTCCGCTTGGTGTTTCTGAAACAGTGACTTACAATTCGTCAATATTTTGTTTTAAACCCCGTGAAATCCTGGTACTGACTACTGACGGTATTCCCGATGCGCTGAATGTTGCAAATGATTTCTACGGTGAGTCGAAACTTATGGCATTTCTGGCCGCAATGGCGAGTAAAAACACCAAGGGGCTAACCGATTCGCTGATCATCGAATTGAAGCGTTTTTCGCTAGGGGCCGAGCAGGCTGATGACATAACCATCCTGGTTTTGCAATATAAAAATCCTTCAGAGATCACTGACAAACCCATGCAAACTTTTCGGATTACACTAAAGAACCAGATTACAGAACTTGATTTAATTGCCATCAATCTGGAAACATTGGCTGAAAATTGGAACATTCCTGCAAAAAGCGTAATGGAGATCAATCTCGTGTTGGAGGAGTTGTTTACCAATGTGCTTTTTTATGCATTTGACGATAAGGATGAACACGAGATCAACCTTGAATTTTTATTGATTGATAACCATCAGCTACAGATCCGTCTGGAGGATGATGGCAAACCTTTTAACCTGGTAGAGCGTAAGGTGAATGATGTTTTCACAAAACCATTAGAGGAGCGTCAGATTGGCGGACTGGGTATCCATTTCGTCAGGGAGATGATGAACAATGTGGATTACCAGAGGGCAAGTGATAAAAATATCGTAATTTTAACCAAGAATTTTTAACCAAAACGAAGAACAGACATATGGAAATCAATGAACAGAAAACAGATCAGTGCGTGATCATTGGCATAACAGGCCGGCTCGATACCACAAATTACAGCTTATTGGAAAAAAAACTTATGGAGTTGATAGACAATCATCAGGACAAAATCCTTGTGGATTGCTCAAAAATGGATTATGTCAGCAGTAGCGGACTGCGTATTCTTCTGATGGCTTTAAAAAAAATCACCATGCAGAAGGGGAAGTTTGTCCTGTGCGGTTTACAGGAAAATATTCACGAAATATTTGAAATATCAGGATTCACAAGCATTTTTGAGATTCATTCATCTCCGGAGGAGGCCTTAAGGGTTTTCTGATGGTAAATTACATTCACTTTACTGATCCGAACTCTGAGGAAATGGTGCGGGTTTTGGAACAAATTCCGCGTTGTCCGGGCACTTGTTTCTTTATGGATATCAACCGTTCAACCGACATGAAGTATCAGGGTGGGCTGAAAGATTGGGGCAGGAAGCTGAACAATACTTTTAATAACCTTTTGTATTCAAACAATTTCCAACAGCATATCGTCAAGGGTATCGGGGATGAGATGATGCTTTTTATTCCTGATGAAGTGTTGCAGAAGAAATCTTCAAACAATACCTGTTTTGCCTTGCTCGAAGATATCTATGCAGCGCTTTTTCTTATAAAAAATCATCCAGACCAGAGTCTTTTTCTCAATTGCAAGGTGGCGATCCATTACTGTACGGAGGTTCATAACATTACCTTTTTCGATGGAGCCGATGATTATTATGGCCGTGATATCGATCTTACGGCACGGCTGATGTCAAAGAGCATCGAAAACAGGATCGTACTGAGTGAAATGTTCTATATGAAGGTGATCAATGATTTAATTAATATGGGATTGCCTGTGGAAACGGGGTGCATGTCGCGGGTATCAGAGCGCTACGTTGAAAATTTCAGGGGTGTGCCTGTCAGTACAGCTTTCAGGGTGATTGATGTACAATGAGTTTTCTGATTTCTGGTATCAGATGTTGAATATCAGGTAAATACAATGAATTTAATTTGGTAAGTAATGAATGTGGTGGTTTATATTGCATTGGTTTTTACAGTTTTGGGAAGCGGGTCGCTTATTTTCCTTTTCAAACCGGATGATCAGCGGATCTTGAAGTTTTTACTGGCTTTCAGTGGTGCATTTCTGATCGGCATCACATTTTTGAAACTCATACCGGAGGTATTCAGCAAACCGACCCTCTTTACCGGGCTTTTTGTGCTGCTTGGATTTTTACTGCAACTTTCGCTGGAGCTGATTACTGAAGGGGCCGAACATGGTCATAAACATGCTCATTCGGATGATGAGAAGGTAACTCCTTTCCTTTTACTTATGGGGCTGTGCATTCATGCGTTTCTGGAAGGCATGCCGATTGTTCCAAGTTTTGACATGAAAATCCAGCATACGCTTGTAATAGGTATCGTGGTGCATAATATTCCGATATCACTTACCCTGATGAGCCTTTACCTGCATTATGGTTGTTCAAAAATCAAGGCTTTTTTATACCTTTTGATTTTTGCACTGATGACTCCGTTGGGTTCGGTGTTCAGCAACCTGCTGGATGCATCGCTGGCAAACTCGCTAAATGCCTATTTTAATTATATCCTGGCAGTTGTAATAGGCATCTTTCTGCATGTTTCTACTTCAATTTTGTTTGAGACGGAAGAAAATCACAAGTATAACCTTCAGAAGTTTATAACCGTAATTATCGGATTGGGAGTCGCTTTCGGAATTTCTTTGCTGTAAATGCAGTATTCTTTGTCAGAAAGAAAAATATGACTAATTTTGCACACCCGATTGATAATTCCACATTTAGAATTTTTAATTGGAAATGCCCAGGTGGTGAAATTGGTAGACACGCTACTTTGAGGGGGTAGTGTCCTTAGGATGTGCAAGTTCGAGTCTTGTCCTGGGCACCGAGAATCACGCTAAAAACGCTGTAAATGTAATGTTTACGGCGTTTTTTGTTTTCCGTAGGAACGAATTTCCGTGGGGGGGGGAGAAAATGGATAAAGAGATAAAT
>CAIYES010000338.1 GCA_903925275.1 uncultured Bacteroidales bacterium | reverse complement strand
CTTTCCCTTGTTCATCCTGTATATTTTGAACAAAGGAACGCAAAACCAAATTCTAATCTCGGATCGCTAAAAAACTCTGCAAACGAAGATATATCAAGACTTTCAAAGAACTTTTAATAATTTATACGCAACGCTACTGATCTGCAATAATTCATAAAAGAGCTCATTCAATTTGTTTTCCGTTGGATCGTCAGTGAAACAATTCCTTAGTGATTCATGAAAAATGGCCTTTTCAAAAAATTCGTCCGATAATTTCATTTGGATTGGATTTTTATCTCTTATGAATTTCAATTTGGGGATAAATTACAATTGTTATATAAAAAAAAAGGTCTGTCAGATCAATTCGGCAACTACTGTCAAGTTAATACATTTAACAAAATTATGATAAAAGATACAAGATACAAGATAAATCACAAACAGCAGTACCTGTAATCATATCGAATACGGAACTGAAGAATTGATTCTGAAGAATTAGGTGGTCAAGATAAACCAGTAAAAACTGAAAATTTGAGCTTTGTATCCAGACAATGCCTGTTCGACTTCATTTTTATTTTGTATTTTTGAAAAACAAATTGGAATAAAATGGTATCTCAACTGGAAATGGATCGTGTAGTTTCGAGGATTGTTGATTTTTATCAACCCGAGATGGTTGTCCTATTTGGTTCGTATGCCAACGGTAATGCTCATGAAGGAAGTGATTTGGATCTTTTGCTTGTGAAACAGACGAATGAAAACCCGATAAACAGGGCTGCCAGCGTACGCAAAGCCCTTAGGGATCTTTTCATCCCGATGGATATCCTTGTTTATACCCCATCTGAAATTGCAAAGGACAAAGACCGAAAATTTACATTCATTCATGATGTGTTAAAATCGGGGAAGGTGCTTTATGCGATCAAATGACCTTGTTCAGTCCTGGCTTCTGAAAGCTGCACACGATTTGGAAACAGCCAAAATCGTGGCTTCACATTTACCCGATTATGATGATGTCATTGCATTCCATTGCCAGCAAGCCATTGAAAAGGCGTTAAAAGGATATCTTATATTTCTCGATATTGAATTCAAACCGGTTCATGATCTTGGATATTTACTGAATTTAGCTTCTACAAAGAATGACGCAATTGACATCTATTTTGAAGAGGTTGACAGAATTTCCAGGTATGCAGTACAGATAAGATATCCCGACACCATTTTAAAGTTGACAAGATTCCAGATTCAGGAGGCCATCGAAATGGCCGATCTGATCTGTACACTGGTCAATGGAAAGGTTTCCTGAACAAAAATTCATTCATTTTAATCACAGGCAAACCCTGCCTTTATCATCATAAAGCCTGCAATCGCAACCTAAGATCATTAATATTAGAGTGATCGTCTTGAATTTTGAATTAGTGCTTTAATGGAAGTAATTTCGGTTTAAGTTTAAGCAAATCTGATGAAAAAACGGATTGGGCAGGAGCTGGGCAACAAAATAAGTAATTCTGAATAGTATGGGGATTATTCCAGTCGATGCCACAGCAAAAAAATAGTGAAATGGCGAAATGGTGAAAACTGGTTCGCCATTTTGCGTTTACAGGTTTTGGATATGGGTCAATACAAAACGACCCGGAACTACTCAAAACACATTCCTTTTTCAGAAAGTCCTGCTCAGGACTACTCCACTGAAAATAAATCAAACTTTCCTTTTGTAATAGAAGTATTGGTTAAAATGTTTGCATTGATGATAGAAGATTTATTATCTTTGCTATCCATATAAAAACATACTGAAAATGAAAGACCTGATAAAAACAGTGATTTTTGATCAGCAGCGGATGGTATGGAATAAAAACTTCATCCCCCGTAGTTTTCCCGAAAATATTATGACCAGCGAAACGATCGTGGTTATCTCCGGAATCAGACGTTGCGGGAAATCGACGATGCTCAGCCAGATCAGAAATGAGAACAGGGAGAAAGATTATTATATGAATTTTGACGATGAACGGCTTATCCGTTTTTCAGTGGACCATTTCCAACTGCTCCACGAAACATTCATTGAATTATTCGGGATTCAAAGAACATTCTATTTTGATGAAATACAAAATATTCCCGGCTGGGAACGATTTGTACGCCGGTTGCATGATGAGGGATGCAAGGTGTTTCTTACCGGCTCCAACGCGTCGATGCTTAGCCGCGAACTGGGGACACATCTTACCGGGCGGTATGTTCAGACAGAACTGTTCCCTTTCTCATTCGCTGAATTCCTCAAGTATAAACAATTTGTTTGGACCGAAAAGGATATTTACAGCACTGAAGGCCGTGCCACGCTCATTGGCCATTTTAATGAATACTTCCACAAAGGGGGATTTCCGTTGTATCTGAAAGAAGGCAGTGATGATTATCTGAAATCATTATACGAAAGCATTTTATATCGGGATGTATTGGTTCGTAACAAGTTAGTAAATGAAAGAGAGTTGCTTGAACTGGTCAATTACCTGGCAAGCAATGTATCAAAATTGACCTCATATAACGGACTTACAAAAGTTGCAGGTGTGAAAAACGCCACCACTATCAGGAATTACCTGTCATTCTTACAGGATACCTACCTGATCTTTCAAATCAGCAAATTTGATTTTTCATTGAAAAAACAAATTCAAAATCTTAAAAAGACCTATTTTGTTGATAATGCGATGATACGCCTTCTGGGATTTATGTTTTCAGAGGAAAAGGGACGACTTCTTGAAAACCTGGTATTCCTCGAACTCAGGAGAAGAAGGGCTGAAATATTTTATCATTTCAACCGCCTTGAATGTGATTTTGTGATCAGGAAGGGTATTACGATTGTTCAGGCAATCCAAGTGTGTCATTCTTTTAATACAGACCAAACCAGGACGCGCGAGGTCAAAGGGCTTTTAGAAGCATTAAACATGTATGGCCTTGCTGAAGGCTTAATCCTGCTGCACGACACTCAAGAGCATACCATTGAGGAGGATGGAAAGGTTATCCGGGTCATGCCTGTATGGAAATGGCTGCTTAAATAACTCAAACTTTCCCCTTTTTTGGGCTTTGTTTGCCCCCATTCTTTCATATGTTAATAATTTCTATTTCAATGGTCATATGGAATACCCATAATTATCATTCACGGTTTGCATGAACTTTATTCTTATGGGTATTTCAT
>CAIYES010000337.1 GCA_903925275.1 uncultured Bacteroidales bacterium | reverse complement strand
TGCAGACAATGCAAGCAATGTAGATTATGCAGGCAAAATAAAAAACAGATACTGACACAACAATATGAAAGGAACCATGTGTTTTAAAAGACAAGTTTTTCTTCTTTTAATTTTCTTCACGGCAATCGGTATAAAGGTTTCAGCCCAAACATGGGTTGTTCCCGACGATCAGAAAGCTGTGGTGGCACCGTTTAAATTCACCCCTGAAATGCAGAAACAGGGAGAACAGCTCTATCTCAAGAACTGCCAGTCATGCCATGGCCTCCCCGGCAAGGATAACTGGATTAAACAACTCATCCCCCCACCGGGCGATCTGGCTATGGACAAGGCCCAGAAACAAACTGATGGTGAAATTTTTTATCGGATCACCGCGGGGAAAGCGCCTATGCCCGAGTTTCGCAACATTATTCCGGAAGATGACCGCTGGGGAGTGATCGCCTACCTGCGTACCTTTAATCCGAAATATGTCCAGCCAGCCCCAGCTGCAAAGGCAGCATTTACCGGCCGGATCGTAAGCCTGGCAATGCAATACAATGAACAGATGAAAAAGATTGTTGTCACAGCACATGAAAAGCTGAAAGATCGTGACAACGTGCCTGCCGGGGGTGTCGAAGTCATGCTGACTGTAAAGCGGTATTTTGGAAACATGCAGGTTGGTGATGCAAAAACCACCAACGGCCAGGGTGAAGCTTTTTTTGAATTTCCTTCCGATCTGCCGGGCAACAGCAGTGGAAATGTTGACGTGACCGCCCGTGTAAACGATCCGAAAAACCTGATGCAATCCACTCCGGTAACAACAACTTTAGCCATTGGTACACCTACTGATAAACCAGGACTCACGGAAACCCGTGCATGGTGGTCAACCCGGGCGCAAGCACCCATCTGGATCCTGCTAACCTATACACTATCAGTGATTGTTGTGTGGGGCTTTATCATATACATTTTGTATTCGATGTTGAGAATAAGAAAGCTTAGTAAAGGTTAATGAAAACAATGCAAACATTGCAAGCAATGCAAACAATGCAAATAATGCAAATAATGCAGGAACCTAATGAGTTGAAAGGTTCTACTGCCTACTGCCTATTGCCTATTGCCTACTGCCTACTGCCTATTGCCTACTGCCTATTGCCTCATTTAATGCTCCAAAGCTTATGCTGATCGTATGAAAAATACATTTTCCTATTTAAGTGTTTTCTTTCTCCTCTGTTTGGGGATGTATTCATTCAGGACATTCGCCCAGGATACAAATCCTGATGAGGTGGGAATTGTTGAGCATCTCGATACTATTTTACCGGCTAATCTTACTTTTACCAATGAACAGGGCAGCCCTGTTCAACTGCGATCGCTGATCACCAAACCGACGATTCTGTCATTGGTTTATTATGATTGCCCGGGAATTTGCCCGCAGTTGCTTTCCGGGATTTCAGAAGTCATTGAAAAAATGGGACTTGAACTTGGTAAAGATTACAACGTGATTACGGTAAGCTTCAATTATGACGATACGCCTGCCGCGTCGATCGAGAAGAAAAAGAACTTTTTACGGGAGCACAGCAAGCCCCGGGCCGCTTATTGGCAATATCTCACGGGCGATAGCGCCAACATCTATTCGCTGACTCACGCCGTTGGTTATAATTTTACGCGGGCTGGAAATGATTTCATGCACCCCTCCTGCATCATGGTTCTCAGTCCTGAGGGTAAGATTACACGTTATCTTTATGGAACCTCATACCTCCCGTTTGATGTAAAAATGGCTATCGTCGAGGCTCAAAAGGGACAATCGAGGCCAACCATCAACCGTGTGCTGGAATATTGCTTCAGCTATGATCCCGAAGGGCGGAAATACACGCTGCAGGTGACAAAAATTACCGCAACCATCATTATTTTCTTTGCCGCCTTGTTGTTTATATTACTTCTTGTCCGGTCAGCCCGGAAAAAATCGAAAACACAAAATACATAATATGACAGAAGAAAAGACTCATCACCCTGAGCCAAGTTACCTCGTCGATACCGGGAAATACAAAGGTCTGATGGCCTGGCTTACCTCAACCGACCATAAGCGGATCGGCATGATGTATATGTATGCCATGATGGTGTTTTTTGTTGTCGGCGTATTGCTCGGCGAATTGATGCGGTTGGAGTTGTTCAGACCCGGCCAGCAATTTTATGGTCCGCAAACATACAACGGCCTGTTTACCATTCATGGCATCATCATGATTTTTACAGTGGTCATCCCGGGATTGGCCGCGGTTTTTGGAAATTTTTCGATGCCCATCATGATAGGCGCAAAAGATGTGGCCTTTCCAAGGCTTAATCTCTTTTCCTTTTACCTGTACATCCTGGGTGCAGCCATTGCATTGTCATCACAGTTCATGGGCAATGGTCCTCCGGATACCGGCTGGACGTTCTATGCACCTTACAGCATCCAGACCCATACCAATGTGGTGGCTGCGGTGTTCGGCGCATTTGTACTGGGATTTTCATCCATCCTCACGGGTTTGAATTTCATTGTGACCATGCACCGGATGCGTGCTCCCGGAATGACCTTTTTCAAAATGCCCCTCTTCCCATGGTCGCTTTACGCAACAGCCTGGATCCAGGTTCTGGCCACCCCGATCGTTGGGATTACCCTGCTGATGATCGTGGCCGAACGATGGCTTCGAATAGGATTTTTCGATCCTTCGCTGGGTGGCGACCCTGTACTTTATCAGCATCTGTTCTGGATTTATTCTCACCCCGCAGTTTACATCATGATCCTGCCTGCCATGGGCGTCATAACTGAAATCATCCCAACCTTTGCACAACGAAAGGTGTTTGGATATAAAGCCATTGCCATTTCCAGCCTTGCCATTGCCCTGGTGGGATATTTCGTTTGGGCACACCATATGTATACGTCCGGGATGAGCCCGACAGCCCGCTGGATATTTTCGCTCCTCACCTTTCTGGTTGCTGTGCCAAGCGCCATAAAGGTATTCAATTGGGTGACTACCATGTACAAAGGCTCCATCGATGTCAAACCTCCCTTCCTTTTTGCACTTGGTTTTATCTTCCTCTTTATGATCGGAGGTATGACCGGCCTTTCACTTGGAGCCCTTGCCACAAATATTCATGTCCATGATACCGCATACGTTGTAGCACATTTCCACTATATTGTTTTCGGAGGCGTTGGGTTTGCTTTCTTTGCAGCGATCCACTACTGGTACCCAAAAATGTATGGACGAATGTATAATTTTAAACGGGCCAACTGGTCGTTTGCTTTCCTGTTTGCAGGATTCAACCTGCTCTATTTCCCGCAATTCATCATCGGGATCATGGGTATGCCGCGCAGATATTTTGACTACCTTCCCCAATTTACCTTCGGGATGCAGCTTTCTTTCTTCGGCGGAATTCTGTTGCTCATCGGGATCGTACTCATGCTGACAAACCTGTTCAGTAAAAAAGGCGCAAAAGCACCCGATAATCCATGGGGAGGAAAAACCTATGAATGGACCATCCCCTCTCCTCCTCCGGTTGAAAACTTTGAAGTGATGCCGGAAATGGGGGAAAATGAACAACCGTATGATTATAAATAGTGAATCATGGTAAGGGCACAAAATTTTGTGTCCCAACAATCGAAATGGTGAAAAATTGAAAATTGAAAATTGATATATGGAACATCGCGATGATATTGGTGCAAAATTAGGCATGTGGGTTTTTATTTTTACGGAGATCCTTTTGTTTGGGGGGTTGTTTTTAGTATATGCAGTGATGAGAGGAAACTATTCGGCCGATTTTCATCAGGCTGCCCACCACCTGAATGCATTTATCGGTACAATCAACACCCTTGTGTTGCTTATCAGCAGCGCAACCGTGGCCATGTCAATTACCGCCGTGCAAAAAGGCAATAACCGGTTGGCAGTAATACTGCTGATGATTACACTGATTTGTGCCGCGATTTTTATGATTAATAAATACTTCGAGTGGGGACATAAATTCCAGATCGGGCTTTATCCCGGTTCAGACCTGATGATCACCCTGAACCATGGACAAGTGATGTTTTTCAGCCTCTACTTCTTCATGACCGGATTGCATATGTTTCACCTTGTTGTCGGGGGGATTATCCTGACCATTGTCATGATAAAAGTTCAATCGGGAACCATTAACAGCACCCGGTATGTGCTACTCGAAAATGGAGGACTTTACTGGCATCTGGTCGATCTGATATGGATATTTCTGTTTCCGTTGTTGTACCTTGTTACATAGCAGAAAAACAAAAAAACAACTTTGTAACCAAAAAAACGCAAATCCGAAACTCAACAGCAATCCGTAATAAGTAACTATTTGATCACTTAAAACTTAACACTTAAAACTTAATCACTTGACACTTAAAACTTAACACTTAAAACTTAATTATTAATTAGTAATTAAAAAAATGCAAACCGAAACCGTTCATATTACACCCTACCGCACATACGCCTGGGTGCTGATCGCCCTGCTTTCCTTTACGTTTCTGACCATTACCGTGACCTGGATCGACCTGTCGGCCATCACGGTTTTTGTGGCATTGACCATTGCATCGGTGAAAGCATACATCGTGCTGACCTATTTCATGCACTTGAAATTCGAATCCTCACTGTTCCGGGTTTTTGTGATCATGGTACTGGCCATCTATGTGCTGGTCATTGCGTTTACGTTGTCGGATTATTTGTTCAGGTAAACGGGTGAATGGGTGAACGGGTGAATGGGTATATGGGTAAACGGGTAAAAGGGTGAACGGGTGAACGGGTAAACGGGTAAACGGGTGAACGGGTGAACGGGTGAACAGGTAAACTGGGGAAAAATTTGTCACTTATTATTTGTCACTTGTCACTTGTCACTTGTCACTTGTAATTTGTCACTTGTCACTTGTCACTTGTCATTTGAATTTGTCATTTGTAATTTGTCATTTGTAATTATAACATATGGGTGCTTCAAACTTTGTTGAAGGTGTTGATCTGGCGTTCAAGGTCATTTTCGGAATCAGTCTGTTTTTTCTGGCCGGGATCACTACGGTGATGCTCTGGTTCGTATTCAGGTATAGCAGGAAAAGGCATCCTGTAGCAGAACAGATAAAAGATAACAATCTCCTGGAGATCACCTGGATCACGATTCCGTTGATCCTCGTCCTGCTTATGTTTTATTATGGCTATGCAGCCTTCAGTCCGCAGCGCATTGTTCCGAAAGATGCCATTCCAATCACGGTAATCGGAAAAATGTGGGTTTGGACCTTTGAATATGAAGGTGGCAAACAATCGCCTGTATTGGTCGTGCCCCTGAACAAACCAGTCAGACTGAACCTTCACTCCGAGGATGTCATTCACAGCTTGTTTATTCCTGCATTCCGCATCAAGGAAGATGTAGTTCCGGGTAAAAATAACTTCATGTGGTTCATTGCCCAGCAACCGGGCGAATACGATGTGCTTTGCACTGTTTATTGTGGTCTGCGTCATTCCTACATGGAAACCAAAACAAGGGTAGTTTCTGAAGCCGAATATGAAGCCTGGCTGAAAGCATTACCGGAGAAGTCGAATGAGCCTGAAGGGCTCGTGATCCTGAAGAAAAATGCCTGTACAGGATGCCATTCCATCGATGGATCCAAAATTGTAAGCGTCTCTTTTAAAGGTATGTTCGGAAAGTCTGAAAAAGTCATGACCAATGGCAGTGAGCGGTCAATCACCATAGATGAGGAATACATAAAATCTTCTTTGTATGATCCTGATAAAGATATTGTTTCAGGTTATCAGAAAGGGATCATGAAAACATACAAAGGCCTTGTTTCAGAGCAGGAGATGACTAAAATCATCGACTATTTGAAAACCATAAAATAACTTCGCGGCGATCGCACCTTGATCTTAAATACCTGACTTTTGCAAACCTCCAGTTTCCGGGTACTCCTTGTTTTGACACGATTTCCTGTATCCCTTGCTGTCACCTTTACAGCTTTTGCTGCGATGCTTATCAGTTCCGGCGAACTCAGTCTGCCGATGCTGCTCCCCATCGGAGGGATATTTTTGCTTGCTTCAGGAGCTTCCTCCTTCAATCAATACCAGGAATGGCCCTGGGATGAGCGGATGGAGCGCACGCGGAAACGCCCGGTTCCGTCGCGTCGCATCAGCACGGCCGAAGCATTGCGAATCGCCATGATCTGCGTCGTTGGAGGACTGATGATCCTGCTCTATTATTCAACGCCGCTGTGTTTTATCCTGGGCGTTTTCAATCTCATTTGGTACAATGGAGTGTATACCTATCTGAAGCGAAAAACCGCATTTGCCGTAATACCGGGTGCCCTCACCGGAGCCATACCCATCCTCATGGGATGGACTGCTGCCGGCGGCCTCATAACTGATCCGAAAGTCATATTTCTGGCCTTCTTTCTCTTTATCTGGCAGATGCCCCATTTCTGGATGCTCACCCTGAAATACGGGAACCAATACCGCGATGCAGGTTTCCCGGTGCTGACTGATTTCTTCAACGAACTTCAGGTAAAAATTTTGATCATGGTCTGGATGATTGCCTCCGCTGCCACATCCGGCATGTTTGTATTCTTCCGAATCATCCACTTTCCCCTGATCGGATACGGGATCATCCTGCTCAACATCGCGCTGCTTGCGGTTATTGCCTGGCAGCTATTCCTCGCCTCAACCATTCGATACCGGCTGATTTTTATTACAGCCAACCTCTTTATGCTTATCGTCATGCTATCGCTGATGGTCGACCGGTTACTTGGATCTTGATATTGTTAAGAATTCCTTTGCAACTCACATTTCATCTATTCGTTTTAACCGGAAATGATTAATTTTGTAAAAACAGCACCTACTGTTTATCCTTGTTTGATACCATCAAAATTTTATAAATCCTCTATTCTATGCTCGAACTGTACCAAAAAAATAAACTCTTTTTTCTGATCCTGATTGCCGGAGCAGTGGGTTTTCTGGTCTGGTATTTTGCAGAAATTGTCATCTTCATCATCATTGCAGGGGTGATTTCTATTGTCGGAGCACCCCTTACCGAATTACTTGACAGGATCAAAATCGGAAGGTTTAAATTTCCGCATGTTCTCAGCGTTACCATCACCCTCCTGCTCATCCTGATGCTGTTTTTCGGCTTGTTCAGTCTCTTCATTCCGCTGGTACTCAATGAAGCAGCATTGATCAGCAACATCGACGGCAAACAATTCTTGGCCTACTTTCATGACGAAATAGCATGGGTTCAATCTTCACTGATCCACAATGGCATTCTGCCCCGCGGAGCTACCTTTGAAACGGCTGCCAAGCAAGCAATCCTGAAATTTATCGATTTCGGAATGTTCTCAAATGTACTCACCTCGATCATCTCATTCACCGGAACCTTCTTTTTCAACCTTTTTTCCATTTCTTTTCTCTCTTTCTTTTTCCTGTTGGATCAAATGATGTTACCCCGGTTCCTGCTGCTGCTAACCCCTGAAAAATTTGAAGATCAGATAAAAAATGTGATGTACAAGAGTAAAAAACTGCTGTCACGTTATTTCATTGGCCTGATCATTCAGATTTTAGCGAATATCATCACCTATTCACTTGCATTGTATATCGTCGGAGTAAAAAGTCCGTTGGTGATCGGATTTTTCACGGGTATCATCATCATCATTCCTTATCTCGGTGGAATCATCTCCATGATCATGGGGGTGATCCTTGGGGTAACCGGTGTTATCAGCGCAGGGGAATATGCACTGATCATGCCGATGGTCATCAAAATTATTGCAGCCATGTTTGTGGTTCAAACCATCGACAACAATGTGTTTGCTCCGCTTATCCAGGGTAAAAGTGTGAAGGCACATCCTGTAGAGATTTTCATTGTGGTAATAGCTGCAGCTAGCATTGGCGGTATAGCAGGGATGATTGTCGCGGTACCTGCCTATGGTTTTATAAAAATTGTTGCAAATGAATTTTTAAGCAACTTCAAGGTCTTTCGTCAGATTTCAGAAAAAAGTTAACTTTACGATGTTATTAATCTTTAAAGAATTTCGACATGGCTAAAACAGGTTCAAAAGTGTTACTCGCGGCAATAGTGGGACTGGCCGCCGGCATCGGTGTGGGCATGCTCATTGCCCCGGCCAAGGGTTCCAAAACCCGTAAACGGCTTAAGAAACGGCTCATGGGCATGGCCGACATTTTGCAGGATGACCTTTCGGAAAAGCTAAATGCCTTTAAATCGGCCTTTGCTGTTGAGGAAAAAGAAGAACTACCCGGAGCAGAGCCCCGGCTTGAAGAGAAGGAGGTGAAGTGATGGAATCGGGAACAATTTCTGAAAATTTTTCATTGCTGACAGAGAATGTCAAGAACTATGTGAATATGAGGATTGATCTTGCAAAACTGATCCTCACCGAGAAGATCGCAAAACTGGCTTCGTTTTTCCTGATCGCGGTCATCTTTTTTATCCTGGCCATGTTCCTGCTGCTGTTTCTCTCTTTATCATTTGTTTACTGGTTTGGTAACGACTTTGGATATGCATGGGTTGGCGCCCTGATTGTTACAGCTTTTTATGTTCTTGGCGGCGTTATAATCTATGTACAGCGCTATAATCTCTTTATAAATCCATTGGTTTCCAGTTTAACTAAAATTCTGATGGAGGAAAATAATGAAAACGAATAACCGGTACATTGTAAAAGCCAACAGGATCCATTCGCTCAAGGATATTGAATTGGAAAAACAACGACTGCGGCTTGAAATCCTCAAACAGGAACAGGATATCCATTCAGGTTACCGGAATATTTTGCAAGCACTCACATTCCGTAACCTTGCCACGAACATTGTCAGCGATATCGCCACATCCTCCTCTTTGCTGTCGAAAGCATTATCGATAGGGAAGGCCGTCATGTCAAGGCGTAAGAAAAAGAAATATGACAAGTTGAAAGCAGATACCGATGAACCCCGGTCATGATTCTGTTGTTGATCCGGAGTATAAACCTGCTTAAAATCGTTGCCGGGTATCTTATTTCGCGTATCTCGGGAAGGGTAATTCATTGGGGAAATCCACTGGCGGCAAGCATTGAGCCTAATAACAGCTGCAACCTCCGCTGCCCCGAATGTCCTGCCGGAATGAAAGAGCTGACCCGCCCGCGCGGCCTCATGCAACCTGAATTATTTCACGCAGTAATCGGCCAGCTTTTACCAACCCTTACCTACCTAACCCTTTATTTCCAGGGTGAACCTTACCTGAGCAAATACTTCTTTGATTTTATTGTCCTCGCAAGGTCGAAAAAAATATTTGTTGCAACCTCAACCAATGGTCATTTTCTGGATGAAGTCGCCGTAAGTCAAACCATTGACTCAGGACTTAACCGGTTGATAATTTCACTCGATGGCGCCAATCAGCAAAGTTATGAAGCTTACCGCCAGGGAGGTGATTTCGAAAAAGTGATCTCAGGAATCCGTTTACTGGTCAGCGAAAAAAAACGGTTGAAAAAACGAACCCCGGAAATCATCCTTCAATGCCTTGTACTGAAATCAAATGAAAATCAGTTGAAGGAGATCCGGAAATTAGGTAAAGATCTCGGAGTCGATAAAATCGTGTTCAAAACAGCCCAATTAAACGACTATAAAAACGGGAACCCGATGATGCCTGAAAATGCGAAGTATGCGAGGTACCGTAAAAAAATCACCAAATCGCCTGTTAATTCGTCTGCCTGTTCACCCGTTCAGCAATATAGCATCAAAAACAACCTTCCAAATTTCTGCTTCCGCATGTGGAGTTCCTGTGTGATCACCTGGGATGGAAAAGTGGTTCCCTGCTGTTTTGACAAGGATGCAATCCATGTGATGGGAGACCTTGGCAAACAAACTTTTGGTGAAATCTGGCGAAGCAAACCCTATGATGATTTCAGAAAAGGCATCCTTGAACACCGTAAATCAATTGATATATGTTCAAACTGTTCGCAAACTTTTTAAGCAATGCAGGCAATGCAAGCAATGCAGGCAATGCAAGCAATGCAGACAATGCAAGTAATGCAAACAATGCAAGCAATGCAGGCAATGCAGGCAATGTAGAAATAAATGTGTAATTATTAATGACTATTTTTCTTGTCGTGCTGCCTGCTTTTCCACTTAATAATTGTCACCCACTAAACAAACAACCATGATCATCGAAGCCTGCGTAAATTCAGCTATCTCCGCCTGTGAAGCCCAAAAGGGTGGTGCCGACCGGGTGGAACTTTGTGAAAATCTGCACGATGGCGGAACGACGCCCAGCACGGGGTCTATCCGTTTCGCGAGAAAAAATCTCCACATCGGGCTGTTTGTCATGATCCGTCCCCGCGGTGGCGATTTTCTCTATTCCATGGATGAATTTGAGATCATGAAAGATGATGTCAGTAGGGCAAAGGAACTTGGCGCCGATGGGGTGGTTTTCGGTATTCTGATGCCTGACGGCACAATTGACACGGAACGCATGAAGGTGCTTGTGGATCTCGCCCGTCCGATGGGTGTTACCTGTCATCGCGCCTTCGATATGACTGCCGATCCTTACAAAGCCATAGAAGATCTTATCGGTCTCGGCGTTGACCGGATACTCACTTCCGGCCAGCAACCGACCGCTCCACAGGGTGAAATATTAATAAAGGATCTAGTGCAGAAATCGGCCGGACGCATCATCATTATGCCGGGAAGCGGAGTGAAAAAGCACAATATTTGCCGGCTTATCGAAACAACCGGGGTGAAGGAGGTTCATATCCATCTCGAGAAACAGGAACCCAGCCGGATGGAATTCAAACAAGCCTCGGTGTATATGGGTAAACCCGGACAGTCAGAGTTTGAATACACGTTGACGGATTGGGAAAAGGTTAACGATTTACTGTCTTTGATTTACAAATATTGAGTTTCTCGCATATCCTGTAATTGTAACCAAGGAATTAGTTCAAAATAGGCAATTCCGCATCATTGCTACATTTACATGCTTGTTATTGCGAATTCTTTTTCCAGTTTTCAATTTTCAAACCAGGAATCCTACCAAAATGACTTTCGTTATTCGTTACAAGGGTCATTTCATTTTCAATTGCAACTCCCGCAATTAAAAGGTCAATATCATCAATTGGCGTTCCTGATTGTCTTAATGTCGAGTATAACTCAGCAGAAATTTTTACCGATTTTTCGGTCAAAGGAAGAACAATGTTTTCCGAAATAAAATCTTCAAAAACAGCCAATTGTTTTAATGCATTCTTTGCAAGCAAATCACTTATGACTTCATAATAGGTAATCAAGCTTATTTCAACCAAATCGAAATGATTCAGGTACAGTTCAAAATTCCGGATAACATAAGTATCACCTTTAAAGTAGTAAGAAATTATATCAGTGTCAATTAAAGCCCTATTCATTTCTTCTTATATTTCGTTGGCGATTGGAAATCAAATTTTCTGTTAATTCATCAAACGCGGATGAATCAAGATTTTCCCAAGCTCCGGCAAAAGATAAAATTTTATCCTTATTGCTGGATGTCTGTTCAAGTTTTGAAACAAATTCATTTAATTCAACCAGCCTATTTGAAGGAATGCGTTGAATCCTTCGTAATATCTGGCTCCTTATTTGGGTTTCGGTTATCATAGATCAAATCATATTT
The DNA here is from genome assembly GCA_903925275.1 of uncultured Bacteroidales bacterium. Taxonomy (GTDB): domain Bacteria; phylum Bacteroidota; class Bacteroidia; order Bacteroidales; family FEN-979; genus CAIVAT01. Next base: position 14,580 of record CAIYES010000337.1, on the reverse strand, counting down.
TTCCCAAAATTATCAATTATTTGGTTATAGGCAATTTTGTTTCGTTAGAATGCGCTATAACAGATCAATAAATTTCCCGACTCCTACTGTTGCCTTTTCCCTGATGATCGTCAGGTTTTGCAGGTAGTACTGTGATTCAGCCTTGGGATCGATCAGATATTTTGGCACCGCTGAAGGAACATAGTTTAGCAATCCGGCAGCCGGATAGACTTTCAGGGAGGTCCCGATGATGAGTAAAATATCGGCACGTCGCACCATTGAGGTGGCATCGATGATATTGGGCACAGGCTCGCCAAACCAGACAATATGCGGACGCAACTGTGACCCCTTTTCACAGAGATCCCCAAATTTCAGTTCCCAGCCCTCGAGGGTGTAAACAAGGCTTTTATCAATCGTCGACCTGACCTTTTTCAGCTCCCCGTGAAGATGAAGAACCCTGGTGGAGCCGGCCCGCTCGTGCAGATCATCTACATTCTGGGTAATGATCTGAACTTCATAAGTTTTTTCAAGTTTTGCAAGGGCAATATGGGCTTCATTCGGTTCAACTTCATACAGTTGTTTCCTCCTCAGATTGTAGAAGTCAAGAACTAAATGTGGATTACGCTCCCAGGCTTCGGGGCAGGCTACATCCTCAATCCGGTGATCATGCCAAAGGCCATCAGCATCGCGGAAGGTTTGAATACCGCTTTCCTGGCTGATACCGGCACCGGTAAGCACGACAAGTTTCTTCATTTGATCGGGTCAGGTGTGACAATCCTAATAAATTAGCCTTTTCAGATTTGGCTCAGGAACCAATTATATTCGTAAATCGCAAATTCTTATAACAGTCCGGCATTCCTGAGAATTTCCCTTAATTTGGGCTGGTGTTCGGCAAACTCCCGAAGGGCATTCAGCATTTTTACATTTTCATTTTTCAGCGGAGCCAGCGATAGCTTTCGATCCCAGAAGGCAAAGCCTATAACACTTACCACCATTGTGGTAAAAATGCCGATAATAGCCCATAAAAAGTTGAATAGCTGATCGAAGCGCTTATCCATGGCGTCGAACCGTTTATCAACAGATTCAAATTGTTGATTAACTGACACGAATTGTTTATCGACTCCACCGAACCTGGCATTCATTTCGGCTCGCAGGCCATCGAACTTGGTGTCAAGTTTTGCATCGATTGACTCCAATTTTTGCTCGGTCCTGATCATCCGGTCACGATCATCAAGCGTAAATGGAACCTCCTTCGTTACTGCATTGGCAATGAACGGAATCAGCAACAAGAGAATGCAGAAAATCTTTTTTACGTTGTTCATCTTCATATGGATTAAGGTTACATTGCTTAATCCGGATTTGGAACAAAGGTAATGCAGAAAACTTAAAAAGTTATGCACAACCATGAAAAATTCCGGACATGTGCCGGCTTTCCAAAGTTCTGAAAATTTCTTACTTTCGGGCAAATATTCAAGACATGAAAAATTTTGCTATTTCACCATTTCACTATCTCACCATTTCACTATTTCTCTTTTCATCTGCTTTTGGCCAAAACAACCAGCCTTTAGACTGGGAAAACCCACAACTGACGGGCATCAGCAATGAACGGGCCCATGCCGATTTTCTCCCCTACGACAGTGAAACAGATGCATTGAAAAACGACCGGACAAGTTCGCCCTATTTCCTCCTGCTCAACGGGACATGGAAATTCAACTGGTCGGAAAATCCGGATAAACGGCTGATGAATTTTTATGAAGATGCTTTCGATGTCAGCAACTGGAAAGATATCCAGGTGCCATCGACCATTGAAATTCAGGGCTACGGTTATCCGATCTATGTAAACCAGCCGTATGAATTCATCCACCTTATGAAACCTGATCCCCCGAAGGTTCCTCATGACTACAACCCGGTTGGTAGTTATCGGCGCGAGTTTCAGATCCCTGAATCGTGGAAAGAACGGGAGGTGTTTCTTAGGTTTGAAGCTGTGAAATCCTTTTGCTATGTCTATTTGAACGGACAGCGCATCGGCATGGGCAAAGATGCCAAAACCCCTATTGAATTCAACATCACCAAATACCTCCGTCCGGGGAAGAACATTCTGGGAGTTGAGGTTTTCCGCTGGTCGGATGGAACCTACCTCGAATGTCAGGATATGTGGCGGATGAGTGGCATAAATCGCGATGTTTACCTGTATTCGACTCCAAAGACCAGGATCCGCGATTTTTTTGTTGTAGCTGACCTCTTCTCAAATTACCAGCATGGTATGCTGAAGGTGTCGGCAATCGTGAAATCCAACCCCGCAGTCCCATCTCCAAAAGGCGCGGAGATTGGGTTGCAACTGGACATTGCATTGTTCAAATCAAAAACCGCCAAAGTACCGGAACTCACTGAATCCATAAAATTTAAGCCAAAGGAAAATTCAGAAGATACCCTGTTTTTTGCAAGGCATGTTCCAAATCCGCTACAATGGAGTGCAGAAATCCCAAACCTTTATTACCTTGTGCTGACTCTGAAAACCCAGGATGGCAAAGTCCTTGAATCGACCGGTTGCCGCTTGGGATTCAGAACATCGGAAGTGAAAAACGGTCAATTCCTTGTCAACGGAAAACCCATCCTGATCAAGGGGGTTAACCGCCATGAACATGATCCGGTCACAGGTCATGTGATCTCCCGGGAGATGATGCTGAAAGATATCAAACTCATGAAAGAGGCCAACATCAATACCGTTCGCACCTGCCATTATCCCGATGATCCATACTGGTATGAACTCTGCGATGAGTATGGGCTGTATGTGATTGATGAAGCCAACATTGAATCGCATGGCATGGGCTACGACCCCGACCGCACCCTGGGAAATAACCCTGCATGGCTTAAAGCCCATCTGAACCGCACGGAACGTATGGTCGAACGCGATAAAAATCATCCCTGTGTGATCATTTGGTCGTTGGGCAATGAAGCTGGAAACGGATCAAATTTCGAGGCAACATACGAATGGGTTAAAAATCGCGACAAAAGCCGTCCTGTATGGTACGAACGTGCCGAACAGGGCGCCAATACCGATATCTTTTGCCCGATGTACTGGGCGCCACGGGATCTGAAGTGGTACGGATATTCACACCAATTGCGCCCGCTGATCATGTGCGAGTATGCCCACGCCATGGGAAACAGTACCGGGAACTTTCAGGATTACTGGGATGTAATTGAGAAATATCCTCAACTCCAGGGGGGGTGTATTTGGGATTGGGTTGATCAGGGATTATCTGCCAGAGATGATCAGGGAAAGGACTATTGGACATTTGGCGGTGACTATGGCCCGAAAAATGTTCCCAGCGATGGAAACTTCAACTGCAACGGCATTGTATTTCCCGACCGGAAACCCCATCCGGGGTATTGGGAGGTAAAAAAGGTATACCAGTATGTGAAATTCACGCCGGTAGATTTGAAAAAAATATCCTTCACCATCCAAAACAAATATGATTTCTACGATCTTTCGAATACGGAAATTTCATGGGAGCTTTTGAATAATGGAAAAATTGTCCTGACAGGAAAACTGGCCCCATTTACCCTGCAGCCAAAAGCTAAGAAAGAACTGGTTATTCCGTTGCCGAAGTTTAATCCGGTGCTCAAAACCGAATATTTTTTGAATGTTTACCTGAAGACCACAGCGCCATGGGGGTTGCTTCAGGAAGGTCATGTACTCGCAGCGGAACAATTTTCCCTCCCAACGCTGGGCCACGATCCTGAATGGTTCATTGAGGAGACTCCCCCAACGCTTAAGGTTTCCAATGGTGAGGCTGCAGTTGTCATCACAGGTGATCAGTTTTCAATTGTTTTTGACAAAAAAGAGGGAACACTGTCATCCTGGAAATTCCATGATGCTGAATTAATCATCCGCGGGCCGCAGACCAATTTCCGCAGAGCACCTACGGATAACGACGTTGGTAACGGACTGCCTGAACGTGTAAAGGTGTGGTTCGACGCCAGCGAACACCGGAATGTGCAGTCCGTTGAAGTTAAAAAAGAGAAAAATGACAATATCTCCATCAGGATGGTGTATGTTTTTCCGGATAGCATTGCCCGTGAAACGGTTGATTACCAGATCAACGGTTACGGAGAAATTATGGTTACATCAGCCATTACACCTTTAAAAGAAAAACTTCCTCAGATGGTACGGTTCGGGTTGAACCTGCAGATCAACCCTGAATTCCGTAAAGTGGTATGGTTTGGTCGCGGGCCCTGGGAGAATTACCAGGACCGGAATACAGCTTCATTCGTTGGAATCTACGAAAGTACCGTTGATGACCAGTTCACGCCTTATGTTCGCCCGCAGGAGAATGGTTATAAAACTGACGTCCGGTGGATAACCCTTGAAAGCCCCAAGCATCTCGGAATCCGCTTCACCGGGGAACCATTGATCTGCTTCAGCGCACTTCCTTATACCTACGATGATATGAAGGGCTTTAAACAGGGAGGCAAACACCTCAACGACCTGGAAAAGAAGCCATTTGTCGACATTAACATCGACTACAAACAAATGGGTGTGGGAGGTGACGATAGCTGGGGTGCAAGAACCCATTTGCAATATATATTGCCAGCAGCAAGCTACCAGTACAGTTTCACAATGGAACCCTTTATCAGAGGAGATTAATAACATTCATGTCCGTGACTAACCTTATAAACATTGTAAGTCAGTTTAAAATCGAAGGCCGGTTCCTTTCTGCTGCACCGATAGGTTCCGGCCATATAAATGACTCCTGGCTTATAACCACTGAACCATCCGATGTTCCTGATTATGTGCTGCAGCGGATCAATCATGCCATTTTCAGAGATGTACCGGAGCTTACGAATAACATCCTCAAAGTAACCCGCCATCTGAGGCAGAGATTGCTTTGCGTGGATGCCGGTATTCCGTTCTTCCATATCATTCAGTTGATTCAGACCAGGACAGGCAACTATTTTTTTCATGATACAGATGGAAATTATTGGAGACTATACGATCATGTCCGCAATACTAAAAGTTACGACATCGTCAGGAACCCGGCATTAGCCCGTGAAGCCGGTAAAGCTTTCGGGATATTCCAGTATCTCACATCGGACCTTGATGCCACCAGCCTCTTTGAAATTCTGCCCGATTTTCATCACATTGCTGCGCGGTTAACAGCTTTCCGGGAAACGATCCGGCTTAACCCGGCAAACAGGGTAAGCGGGGTATCGGATGAAATTGCCTTTGTTGAATCGCGTGCTGATGAAATGCATTCCATCCTTCGTTTGGGAGAGCAGGGCAAAATCCCGCTGCGTGTCACCCATAACGATACCAAATTTAACAACGTACTCTTTAATACTGCGGATAAAGCCATAGCAGTAGTCGATCTTGACACCGTTATGCCTGGCTATATCCTGTACGATTTTGGCGACGCAATCCGAACGGGAGCCAATACAGGGGCAGAGGATGAAGCTGACTTATCGAAAGTGAACATTGACCTCAGCCTCTTCGAAGCTTATGCGAGTGGCTACCTTGAAATTACAGACAACTTTCTGGAAAAATCCGAAATCGAATATCTGGCATTTTCGGCAAAATTCATGACTTACATCATCGGTTTACGCTTCCTCACCGATTATATTGACGGGGATCATTACTATAAAACCATGTTTCAGGGGCATAATCTGCAGCGGGCACGGGCACAATTCAAGTTGTTACAAAGTATGGAGCAACATTTTCGGGAGATGCGGGAGATCATCAGGATTTATACGTGATTTTTTGCTTATTTTGCATAAAATATACTAACACCCTGTTTTATGTTCCGGATTATCCCATTATGTTTTTTTATGCTGATCCCTTTTGCGTTTCAGGCAAACAAAATCCCCGATTCAATATCAATTTCGGTTGTGCCAAAACCTGTATCAGTAAAAACCAAACCAGGTATATTCACCATTAACGATCAGACAAAATTTTTTATTTCCGCCGGGGATAAAGATATGCTTCTGGTTGCTCATTTTTTTGCCGATCGGTTGCATCTGGCAGGCGGCCCCGATCTGACAGTCACGGAAATGACCGGCAATGACAGGAATACTAATGCGATCCTCTTCTTCCGGATGAAAAGTAAAACAAGCACCCCATCAGAAGGGTACACCTTGAAGGTTTCGCCCAAACAGGTTCACATTGCTGCAGAAAGCGGAGCTGGGTTCTTTTATGCGATCCAGACACTGCTGCAACTCCTGCCTGCCGAAGTGTGCAAGGCAGGAACAACCACTCAGGGTAAGTCATGGAATATCCCTTGTGTCGAAATCACCGACCAGCCGCGATATCCCTACCGTGGCATGCATCTTGATGTGTCGCGTCATTTTTTTCCAAAGGAGTTTGTCAAGCGTTACATCGATCTCTTATCCATGTATAAGATGAACCGGTTTCACTGGCACCTCACCGATGATAACGGATGGCGCATTGAGATCAAAAAGTATCCGAAACTCATGAAAACCTCCGCCTGGCGTGTGGATCATGAGAATCTGCCCTGGGGTGAACGCCCCTTACAGCAACCGGAAGAAAAAGCCAATTATGGTGGATATTACACCCAGGATGAGGTGCGTGACATTGTTCAGTATGCTGCCGACCGGTATGTAACCATCATTCCGGAAATTGAAATGCCTGCCCACTCGGTCGAGGTACTTGCTGCATACCCGCAATTTTCATGTACCGGTGGGCCTTTTACTGTTCCTCCGGGCAGCTATTGGCCTAATCTCGATATCTTATGTGCCGGCAACGATTCGGTATTTACCTTTTTAGAAGATGTGCTTTCGGAGGTGATAACGCTGTTTCCGTCACAATACATCCACATTGGCGGTGACGAGGCTGACAAGACGAACTGGAAAACCTGTCCGAAATGCCAGGCACGGATCAAAGCTGAAGGACTTAAGGATGAAAAGGAGTTGCAGAGTTATTTTATCAGGCGGATTGAAAAGTTCATCGTGTCGAAAAACCGCAAACTCATCGGATGGGATGAGATTCTTGAAGGAGGCCTGGCACCCGAGGCAACAGTGATGTCGTGGCGGGGCGTTGAAGGAGGTATCGCTGCAGCAAAACAGGGTCACGATGCCATCATGACTCCCGGTTCACATTGCTATTTTGATTATTATCAGGCAGATCCTGCATCGGAACCGAAGGCGATCGGGGGATTGATAACCCTGAAAAAGGTCTACTCCTTTGAACCTACTCCTGCTGAACTATCAACGGAAGAGGCCAAACATATTTTAGGCGCCCAGGGCAACTTGTGGACAGAGTTCATTCCGACACCTGCCCATGCAGAATACATGGCCATACCCCGTATGATCGCATTGGCGGAAGTGACCTGGTCGGCAAAGAATATTCGAAACTGGCATGATTTTCAACACCGGATGACTGATCAGTATAAACGGTTGCAATATATGAATGTCAACTACAGCAAAGGATCATTCAAGGTTGAAGTAAATACGCAGGTTGATAAAAAAACAAGAGCGGTCAGATTGGTCCTTGAATCTGAGCAATTGGATATCCCGGTGCACTACACATTGGATGGAAACGATGTGACAGCTGCCTCACCTCAATACACCACCCCCGTGGAAATAACCAATAATGGCGTTCTGAAAGCCGGATTGTTCGTTGATGGACATCTGAAAGAAAAGGCTGCAGAGATGCCCATTATTTTCCATCTTGCCACAGGAAAACCAGTGAAATATTTATCAGAATATTCATACCGTTATCCTGCAAGCGGTGCAGGGGCGCTTACGGATGGACTTCGGGGTAGCATAAACCATCACGATGGACTATGGCAGGGATTCTATGGAAATGATCTTGACCTGATCATTGATCTCGGGCATGAGATGCCTGTCAATTCTGTGCAGATGAACTTTCTGCAAAATCAGAAGGGTTGGATTTTCCTGCCTGAAGTGGTAGAGTTTTCCTTGTCATCGGATGGGAAAAAATACCATTCTTTCAACGAAGTGTTAAACAACATCTCCCCAAAATTGGAACAAACTTTTATGCAGCCATTTAATTTTCAATTTATGGCCAAAACAAAAGCACGGTATGTACACGTAAAGGCAAAAAATCCGGGGAAATGTCCTGCATGGCATGAAGGCGCAGGCGAACCAAGCTGGATTTTTACAGATGAAGTTGTGGTCTTCTGATCAAACGGTCATGATATCTTTTTCTTTGATATCAAACAGTTTGTCAACTTTTGCAATGTAATCATCGGTGACTTTCTGGATATCAACTTCAAGTTTATCAACTTCATCTTCCGGGACACCTTCTTTTTTAAGTCTTTTGGCAGTTTCATTGGCAAGACGCCGGATATTCCTGATACTTATTTTGCCATTTTCAGCCTCAGATTTTGCTTTTTTTACCAGGTCACGCCGCCGCTCTTCAGTTAACGGAGGAACAGTAATCCGCAGAATTTCACCTTCATTTTTGGGATTAAAACCAAGGTTTGCTGCCTGGATGGCTTTGTCAATCAGTCCGAGCACACTTTTATCCCACGGCTGAACAATGATCTGACGAGCATCCGGTGTGCTGATGTTGGCCGTTTGTTCAATGGGCGTGTTAACCCCGTAGTAATCAATCCGAACCCCGTCAAGCATCTGAGCGCTTGCTTTCCCGGCACGCAGTTTCTGAAATTCCTTTTCAAGGTGCTGAATGGCAAGGCTCATCCCTTCATTGGCTTCATCCAGCGTAAATTCTATTTCATCGTTCATAACCTGGAAAAATTAAATTAAACAATGCAGGCAATGCATGCAAAGCAGACAATGAATACAATAAAAAAATAAAAAAATAAAAAATTAAATCAAAAAATAAAACTATAAATCAAAACTACAAATCAAAAATCAAATTTCAAAGCATTCCCCGCATTTCTGTATAATTTCTTTCCTGCATTCCCTGCATTGCATGCATTGTCTGCATTGTCTGCATTGTCTGCATTGTTTGCATTGCTTGCATTGCTTGCATTGTCTGCATTAAAAAATCAGCTAACAACCGACCCTAAAGTTTCTCCTTTTATAATTTTCAGCAGATTGCCTTTCTGGTTCATATTAAATACCACGATTGGCATTTTATTCTCCCGGCAAAGTGTAAATGCCGTCAAATCCATGATCTTCAGCCCCTTTTCATAAGCCTCCTCAAAGGAAAGGGCATTGTATTTTACGGCTGACGGATCTTTTTCAGGATCGGCAGTATAAACACCGTCTACCCTGGTACCCTTTAAGATAGCGTCTGCCTTAATTTCGATGGCACGCAAAGCGGAAGCGCTGTCGGTAGTGAAGTATGGATTACCGGTTCCTGCAGCTATGACCACTACCTCTCCATTTGTCAGATGGCCGATGGCTTTCCGCCGGCTCATGGCCTCACAAACCGGCTCAATGGCTAAGCCTGAAAGAAGTTTGACTTTAACGCCGGCCTTTTCCAATGCTGCCTGGATAGCCATGCTGTTAATCACCGTGGCCAGCATACCCATGTAGTCGCCCTGAACACGATCCATCCCTTCGCTGGTGCCCTGCAAGCCACGAAAAATATTTCCTCCGCCAATCACGATAGCCACCTGTACCCCTTCATCCACAACCGATTTGATCTCATCGGCATAATCAGCCAGCCGTTGCGGATCGATGCCATAACCCTGATTGCCTTCAAGGGCTTCGCCAGAAAGCTTTAAAAGAATACGTTTGAATTTCATCATGAATGCTGTATTATCAAGTTTTATTCCCCTGTTCCATGACAGTTTTTATACTTCTTCCCCGATCCACACGGGCACAAATCATTCCGGCCTGTCTTCTTCTCAACTTTTACAGGGGTGGCGTTTGGTTTTTCCTGTGTTTTTGAGTTGGATTGCGACAACAGGTCCGATCGCTCTTCGCGCATACGGGCGCGATCCATTTTGCGGGGAGCCTGTGCCTCTTTTACATTCTCGACCTGGATGGGCACATCGGCTTTAATAAGGAAAGAGGTTATCTCCTTGTTGGTTCGCTGGACCATGCTTTTAAAAAGTTCAAAAGATTCGAACTTATAGATAAGCAACGGATCTTTCTGTTCATAGGCTGCGTTCTGAACCGATTGTTTCAGATCGTCCATCTCACGCAGATGCTCCTTCCAGGCATTGTCAATCATGCCAAGGACAATCCCCTTTTCAATGCTGAGTACGACCTCTTTGCCATGGTCTTCATATGCTTTCTTCAGGTTTGCAACCGCCTGCATGGTTTTTAACCCATCTGTTACGGGGATGGCAATATTCTCGTACCTGGTATCATTTTCAAACACATCACGGATCACCGGAAAGGTTTTCCGGGCAATGTGTTCGCATTTTGACTTATAACGTTTGTAAATGGAACTATAAAGCCGATCTCCCAGTTCATCACTGTTCAACGATCCGAAATCAGTTTCTGAGATTGGTGAATCGGCGGCAAACTCCTTCATCAGATCAAGATTGAAACTGTTGTAGTTCCGGGTTTCCTGGGCATCCAGCACTATCGTTTCGCACACATCATAAATCATGTTGGAAATGTCAACTGCCAGGCGGTCGCCGAAGAGGGCGTGACGACGTTTTTTATAGATAGCTTCCCGCTGGATGTTCATCACATCATCGTATTCAAGCAACTTTTTACGGACACCAAAGTTATTTTCTTCGACTTTTCGCTGAGCACGTTCGATAGATTTGGTGATCATCGAATGCTGGATCACCTCCCCGTCTTTAATCCCCATACGGTCCATGATTTTTGCAATCCGGTCGGATCCGAACATGCGCATCAGGTCATCGTCGAGTGAAACAAAGAACTGCGAACTACCCGGATCACCCTGTCGTCCGGCACGTCCACGCAACTGACGGTCGACCCGTCGTGATTCATGCCGTTCGGTTCCGATGATGGCCAAACCACCGGCTTGTTTCACACCGGGGCCAAGTTTTATATCGGTTCCACGACCAGCCATGTTTGTGGCAATGGTTACAGTACCTGCACGGCCTGCTTCCGCCACAATATCTGCTTCACGGGCATGCAATTTGGCATTCAGTACATTGTGCGGAATATTCTTTCGTTTGAGCATACGACTCAGCAATTCGGAAGTTTCAACGGATGTTGTACCAACCAGGCTCGGTCGCCCTTCACTTACGAGTTTCTCTATCTCATCAATAACTGCGTTGAATTTTTCACGCTTGGTCTTGTAAACAAGATCTTCACGGTCGTCGCGAACAATCTTTTTATTGGTTGGAATAACCACAACATCGAGTTTGTAAATATCCCATAATTCGCCCGCTTCCGTTTCGGCCGTTCCGGTCATACCAGCCAGTTTTTTATACATCCGGAAGTAATTCTGAAGTGTTACGGTCGCATAGGTCTGGGTTGCTGCTTCGATCTTCACGTTTTCTTTTGCTTCAATGGCCTGGTGCAATCCGTCGGAATAGCGCCGTCCTTCAAGAATTCGTCCGGTTTGTTCATCAACGATTTTCACTTTGTTGTCCATGACCACATACTCGATGTCTTTTTCAAACAATGCATAGGCCTTGATCAGTTGATTCACCGTATGTACGCGCTCTGTTTTGATCGAATAATCGCGCATCATGGCATCCTTCTGTTCGGTTTTCTCTTCTTCTGATAAACTTTTGCGCTCCAGTTCCGCTAAAACAGAACCGATATCAGGCAGGATGTAAAAGGTTGGATCTTCATACGATTGAGTAAGCAGATCAATTCCCTGATCACGCAACTCAACGGTATTGTTCTTTTCATCGATCACGAAGTAGAGTGCATCATCGATGATGTACATATTTTTGGCCTGCTCAGCCAGGTAAAAATTTTCAGTCTTAAGCAACAAAGCCTTCATGCCGGGTTCAGAGAGGAATTTGATCAGGGCTTTGTTTTTAGGCAACCCATGATGCGCACGCAGCAATTGTTCTCCTGCTTTTTTCAGGTTCTCATCATTCTTCGGATCCTCGGAAAGTGCTTTAGCCTCAGAGAGCAACTTTGTGACAAGGTTGCGCTGGGCGTTGTACAACTTTGTGACATTTGGTTTGAGATCGTCAAACAACTGGTTTTCACCTTTGGGAGTCGGACCTGAAATGATCAAAGGAGTACGGGCATCATCGATCAGCACAGAGTCAACTTCATCCACAATAGCATAGTTATGCGGACGTTGTACGAGCTCTTCAGGATTGCTCGTCATATTGTCGCGCAGGTAGTCGAAACCAAATTCATTATTGGTACCATAGGTTATGTCAGCAAGATACGCATCGCGGCGGGCCTGTGAATTGGGTTCATGCCGATCGATGCAATCCACTTTCAGTCCATGGAATTCAAACAGGGGACCCATCCATTCCGAGTCGCGTTTGGCAAGATAATCGTTCACCGTAACGATGTGTACTCCCTTCCCGGGAAGGGCATTGAGGAACATCGGCAGGGTTGCAACCAGGGTTTTGCCTTCACCAGTAGCCATTTCAGCGATCTTCCCATCATGGAGCACCACCCCGCCAATTAACTGGCAATCGTAATGCACCATGTCCCAGGTGATCATGTTTCCACCGGCAGTCCAGGTGTTCCTGTAACGGGCTATATCACCGTCAATTTCCACGTTGGCCTTTTTTGCAGCCAGATCACGGTCTGCCTGTGTGGCCGTAACTTCTACGAATTCATTTTCAAAGAATCGTCTGGCAGTATCCTTCATCACGGCAAAAGCTTCCGGAAGAATTTCATTCAGCGCCTCCTGAGTCAATTCATAGGATTCCTTTTCGAGCTTATCAAGCAACGCATAGAGGTTCTCTTTCTCATCAATCTCAATTTCATCGGAATTGAGTTGTTCTTTCAGATCTTCTATCTCCTTTTCCTTATCGGCAAGATGCTCTTTGATCCTGAACTTGAATGCCAGGGTGCGTGCCCGAAGCTCATCGTTCGACACGGTTTGTATCTCCTTCCAGGCAACCAGGGCTTTTTCAACCATCGGGTTGATAACCTTTATATCCCGCTGGGATTTGTTTCCCAGCATTTTCTTAAAAAGACTTAACATAATTCTATTTTACTCCTCCAGTATTTTTTGCACATCGGCTTCCAATCCGCTACTCGGTTGTTCGGCCGGATATTTATAGATTTTTCCCTCTTTGTCAATAAGCACAAACAAGGGATAGGTGCGTACATCGTAGTCTTTCAATACGTCGGGATGATCCCCGACATTTAAGAATGTCCAGACATAATCCTTCTTAAGGTTTATGAAACGCAACATTTTGCTGAAATATTTATCAGCCGACACACTCACAAACCAGATGTTGTCCTTATACTTATCATACAGTGGCTTGATCAGATCCATTTCAGAAAGACAACCTTCACAATAGGTCGTCCAGAAGCACAGAACAACCGGCTTTCCCAGGAAACTCTTCAGCGTAATCTCTTTTTGTTCACGGTTAACCATGGTAAATTCCGGAGCCATACTCCCTGGTCTCAATTTGGTAAGAAAACGGAATATATCTTCGGCAACCTCCCGGTTCTCCACATATTTTGATTTGTCTTTTGCTGAGTTTAAAATCGTCAACACCTCCTCCTGGCAGGTTGTCTGTGTGTTGAAAAGCTCCATCAAGCCTTTCAGCATGATGAGTTCCCGCACCTGCTCATTTTTCAATAAGGTATCTGTGGCCATGAATTTCATAAAGGCTCCATACGGGTCGGCACCTTTGAGTATTGATTTGCAATCCGTTTTATGAAGGATGGGTGAAGTGACCGTGATGTATTTGGAAAAAAAATTATTAAAGAAATCCATATACTCCAGGTTGTTATACAACACCGGTTTATCCGTAAAATATTTTTTGATCAGTTGGGCCTGGTTATAGTATTGGGTTAATTGCTCCAACGCTGCAAGTTTATAGTTGGCATAGCTTTTAAAATAGGCATTCTCAACCGACCCGAACAGTTCGTTTAACTGAATCCGGAAGGTGTCGAGCAATATTTTATTACGGTTGCGATAAAGAGCGTTAAAATTCTCCTTCAAAAATTTACTGTAGATCTCGTTGAATGAACCAATCATCATATTTAATTCGGTAGGGCTTATTCCAGTAACTTCAACAGCAAGGTTCTGTGACTCAATAAAGGGGTTCACCTCTGTATTATCGTCATAATTCATCGGGGCTATCCGAAGGTTATAGGTTTTGGAAGGTTCCAGGAACAATTCTGTTTTATGGAAATCGATGGCAATGCTGGCATAAACAGTTTTGGTCAGATCCAACGACAACGAGAAATGTCCGGTTGAATCTACCCGCGAAGAGCCAAGAGGTTTCTCCATAAAGGTGATCAGATCGCCGGGCGTACTTATCTGTATGGTTTTTCGTTCCGCTCCCGGCGCCATGCCATTGATTACGGTTTTTTGCGCAAACGAACTCAAAGAAAATAAGAAAATAAAAAATAAAATACCAGGAATCCGCATAGTTAAAACATTAATTCGATATTCATTATTCGATATTCGTTATTCGTCATTCGATATTCATTATTCGATATTCGTTATTCGTTATTCGTTATTCGTTATTCGTCATTCGTCATTCGTCATTCGTCATTCGTCATTCGTCATTCGTCATTCGTCATTCGTCATTCGTCATTCGTCATTCGTCATTCGTCATT
>CAIYES010000336.1 GCA_903925275.1 uncultured Bacteroidales bacterium | reverse complement strand
TGGAGACGCGGCATGCCGCGTCTCTACCGCCGGACGATGGTGATTTCACTTTCGATGGACGGGTTCAGGTGACGTTTGACTGCACACAGCATGGCAGATTTGATGACCGCTGTTTCGTATTGCTCCGGGAAATCAGCCGGAACGTATATCTTAAAGATGAACTTAACGACCATCTTCTGGACATTATCATAATTATAATCCATGCTGATACTAACTTTCGAGGTATCAATCCCGCGTTGATCACAAAAACCTTTGATATAGATACCTGCACAGGTTCCCAGAGAGGCGAGGAATAAACTGAATGGAGAAGGTGCTGTATTATCACCACCTGACTGCACCGGCTGATCCGTTTGTACCGTAAAACCGTCGATTTCGGCATTTACTTTTTTATTACCGGCAAACTTAACTTCGATTGACATGGTTGAATTTATTTTTTTTTGCAAAGTTAAGATATTATTACAAATCCAGGTCAAACCGGCCATTCCATATTCATTCGATCACAATTGTTTTTTCATTCATGCATACGTGGAAAATGGCAGAAACATGACCATGGTTGATCGGGTGACCATTTCGGAAAAACACATAAAAAAAAGATACGGATGAATATTAAAGGGTGCCAGTTGGAACATCATCGAGTAATTTATCATGCTCACCGAATTATTTGATAACTTGATGAATTTCTCAATATTTTTGCTTAGAAATAAAAATACACCTAAATCGGGAATATAATGAAAAAAATGACCATAGTTTTAACTTTCCTGCTCATGCTGGGCGCCGTCATGGCACAGGATGAAGCACGGCTGTTGCGGTTTCCTGCCATGCACGGAAATCAAATCGTGTTTACGTATGCCGGTGACCTGTATACTGTTGACAAAGCCGGCGGCCTTGCCCGCAAACTCACCAATGATGAGAACGGTTATGAGATGTTTGCCCGTTTTTCCCCTGATGGCAAACAGATTGCATTTACGGGGCAATATGACGGCAATACCGAGGTTTATCTGATACCCTCAGAAGGTGGAGTACCCAGGCGCCTTACGAACACTGCTACCTTAGGCCGTGATGATATCTCCGACCGGATGGGACCAAACAATATCGTGATGACCTGGAAAGATAACGAAAACATTGTTTTCAGGTCGCGTAAACAAACATTCAACGATTTCAAAGGCCAGCTTTTCCTGGCGAATATAAAAGGCGGACTTTCAGAAGAGTTACCCCTCCCCTGCGGCGGTTTCTGTTCCTGGTCTCCCGATAAATCCAAACTCGCTTACAACCGCGTCTTCCGCGAATTCCGCACCTGGAAATACTACAAGGGCGGTATGGCCGATGAAATTTGGATTTATGATTTCAAGACCAAAGAAACCGAACGAATAACAAACAACATTTACCAGGATATGTACCCGATGTGGAACGGAGATAAAATCTATTTCCTCTCGGAACGTGAGCGTCCTACAAACCTCTATTGCTATGACCTGAAGACGAAAGAGACAAAGAAAATGACCGACTTCAAAGAATTCGACATCAAGTTCCCATCGCTTGGCGACAATGGTATCGTTTTTGAAAATGGAGGATTCATCTACACGTTCGACTTCGCAACGCAGCAAACTCAAAAAGTGACGATCCGCATTTCTGATGACTTCATCACCGGACGCAACCAGATAAAAGATGCCAGCAAATTCATCAACACATTCACTGTATCCCCCGATGGAAAGCGTATTGCATTTGATGCCCGTGGTGATATCTGGACTGTTCCTGCAAAAAGCGGCATTACCAAAGACCTGACCAATACACCAGGTGTTCACGATCGCGATGTGGCATGGTCGCCTGATGGAAAATTTATTGCCTTTATATCCGATCTGAGCGGTGAAGATGAAATTTACATTCAAAAACAGGATGGTAGTGCTGAACCTGAGAAGATCACCAGCAATGCCGACACTTACAAGTATTCCGTCACATGGTCGCCCGACAGTAAGAAACTCCTCTGGTCTGACAAAATGTTGCGGTTGCAATTTGTGGATATCAACACAAAAGCTGTGACGATAGTGGATCAGGCCAAGAGTTGGGAATTTAATGACTACAACTGGTCACCCGACAGCAAATGGATCGTTTACACGTTTCCCGAACGCCGTGCTACCAGCCGGGTTTTCCTTTATGAACTTGCTTCAAAAGCAAAAACACCAATTACCGATACCTGGTACGATGCTGATGGAGCCAGCTTCAGCAGCGATGGAAAATATATCTTTTTTACATCTAACCGCGATTTCAATCCCACTTACAGCTGGACAGAGTGGAACCATTCATACACTGATATGACCCGTGTCTATTTTGTGACACTCGCCAAAAGCACTCCAAATCCTTTTGCACCCGAAAATGATGAAGTGACTCTAGCTAAAGAGGATAAAGCAGATGGAAATGCAAAGGCAGAAGGAAAGGATGGAAAGAAAGATAGCAAAGCTACTGCTGGTAAGGATGACAAAAAAGAGGCCGATGCAAGTAAGGATGTTATTGTGAAAGTCGATCTTGAAGGTATCATGGACAGGATTGTTGATCTTCCCATCGAAGCAGGCACATATTTTAATGTGAATTGCGTAAGCGACAATGTCTATTATATTAAAGGAGGAAGGGGTGGTCGACAGGGAGGTTTGATGACCTACAACCTGAAAGACCGCAAGGAATCAAATCTTGGGGATTTTAACATTTACATAATTACGGCTGACAACAAGAAAATGGTTGTCAGCGATCATGGAAAATATGGCGTAATAGACCTTCCTCGCGGCGGAAAGATTGAGGTCAAGGATTATGCCGACCTTGTGAACATGAAGCTGATGGTTGACCTGAAGGCAGAATGGGCACAGATATATAATGAAGCATGGCGGCAGATGAAATACTTCCTTTACGATCCGAACATGCAGGGGTTAAACTGGCCGAATATCCGCAAGAAATATGAGGCATTGCTGCCTTATATAAACAACCGGAACGATCTTAACTACATTATCGGTGAAATGATTGGCGAAATCAGCATCGGCCACTCTTATGTGAGCGGAGGTGATAAACCTGAACCAAAACGAATTAAAATGGGATTGCTTGGTGCAAAGATAAGCCGCGACGGATCGGGATATTACAAAATCGACAAAATTCTGAAGGGTGAAAACTGGGCAAATGAAACGCGGTCGCCACTGACCGAACTTGGTGTTGAAGCAAAAGAGGGCGATTTCATCATTGCCATCAACGGTAAATCTACCAAAGAGATGAACGACATCAACGAAGCGTTTGTGAACAAAGCAGGTGTTCAGGTTGAACTCACTTTGAATACTACTGCTTCGGATGCCGGCGCCCACAAAACAATCGTTGTGCCGACAGACAATGAGGCCGGATTATACTATTACAACTGGGTTCAAAACAATATCAAGAAGGTGTCGGATGCCTCCAATGGCGAGATTGGTTATATTCATATTCCTGATATGGGTGTTGAAGGGTTGAACGAATTTGTAAAGCATTTCTATCCTCAACTTGCAAAGCGTGCGTTGATCATCGATGACCGGGGCAATGGTGGCGGCAATGTTTCGCCCATGATCATTGAGCGCCTTAACCGGGAGATGACTATGATCAACATGTCACGCAACACCGATGGTGCTCCGGGTCGCCTTGAAATGCAATGGGGTCCAAAGTGTATCCTCATCGATAACTATTCTGCCTCAGATGGTGACCTTTTCCCTTACCAGTTCAAGAAGCTGAAGATGGGCAAGGCAATCGGAAAACGCACATGGGGAGGCGTTGTAGGGATTCGTGGCAGTTTGCCATTTATCGATGGCGGTCAACTGATGCGTCCGGAATTTGCACCATATGATACAGAAGGTAAAAACTGGATAATCGAAGGACATGGCGTCGATCCCGACATCGAGGTTGATAACGATCCGGCGAAAGAATATGCCGGTGAAGATCAGCAACTAAACAGAGCAGTTGATCTGATGAAAGAGGAGTTAAAAACATGGCCAAAAGAGATTCCTGCCATGCCCCCCTTCCCGGATAAATCGAAATAATTTTTTAATGATCAGGAATTGCCGGTAGAGACGGGTTATTAACCCGTCTCTATTGCCGGATTAACGGAAAAGGTAGAGACGGGTTATTAACCCGTCTCTATTGCCGGATTAACGAAAAAGGTAGAGACGGGTTTAAAACCCGACTCTACCGTTCGTGTTATACATGATGACATGACATTAAACCAAATTCGTAATTTTATCCGGAATAACCCAGAACCCTGTCGGCATGATTCCATTTTTTAATACCATGGCACGGAAGGTCAGGGTGACCGACACGGTACTGATACTTGTTATCCTTGTAGCCGGGGCGGTATTAAGGTTTTGGCGGTTGTACGATATCCCATTCACCTACGACGAATTCAGTGCAATCTTCCGTACACAATTTGCCACATTTGGCGAACTGATAGAAAAGGGAGTGAAAATTGACACCCATCCTGCCGGGGTGCAAGTATTTTTATTTTATATTGTCCGGATTTTTGGTGTTTCGGAAGCGGCAATCAAAACCCCATTCATCATTTTCGGGCTGCTTTCGGTGTGGCTGACCTACCTAATCGGGAAAGACTGGTTCAGCGCAACAACCGGGCTTGTTGCTGCTTCCTTCGTCTCTTTCCTGCAGTTCCCGGTGATGTACAGCCAGATTGCCCGTCCCTATGCAAGTGGTTTGTTTTTTTGCCTGCTGATGGTATTTTTCTGGACAAAGATGGTCTTTCATCTGCAACGCAGATACCATATTCATTTCATTGGTTACATATTTGCAGGAGCCTTGTGTACTTACAACCACCATTTCAGCTTACTTTTTGCCGCGATGGTTTGGATTACCGGATTGTTCTATTGCCAGCGTTCGAAAATAGGATTATACATCCTGGCAGGGGTACTGATTTTTTTATTGTATATTCCCCACCTGCAGATTTTTTTCACACAGTTGGGAATGGGTGGCGTTGAAGGATGGTTAAAAAAGCCTCGATACGATTTCATCTTTGATTTCATTCAATATATTTTCCAATTCTCGGTTTTCGTCTTTCTGCTGGTTTTCCTGCTCATCAGCCTCGAACTATACTGGTATGACGAAGCTCAGCCTGTGAAACGGAAATTTTTCCTGATCTCCGGTCTTTGGTTTCTGCTACCCTATCTGATCGGTTTTTTTTACTCACAATACAGGAACGCCGTGTTGCAGTATTCGGTGCTGATCTTTTCCTTTCCTTTCCTGCTTTTCATCCTCTTCGGATATTTTAACACAGCCAAGGCACTGCACAAAATGATCCTGGTTTCAATGACTGCCCTTGTTGTCATTCCATCCCTGATCGTGGAGCGGCAGCATTATAAACTCTTTTACGAGTCGCCTTACCGTGAAATCGTTACAGAATCAAAACATAAAATTGATTCTTTGGGATCATACAACTGTAATATACTCCTGGATACAAAAATGGAGATCAATTCCTGGTATCTGAAAAATCTTCAATGTACGGGACTACCCTTCAAATATATCAGTTCACTCAAGGGAAAACGGGGATTGATGCAGTACCTCGATCAATCTGAGTCAAATTATCTTGCTTTCGGAAGCATATCATCAACACTGTGTGAAAATTACCCGATGATCCTTGAAAAATACCCCTATCTTGTTGAACATAAAACCTATGTTGGCGGTGATTTTTATCTCTTTTCGAAAATCAAACCCTTGAAGGAACGGAAAGAATATTTTTATTCAGCAGTCAATTCTTTTGAGCCTGGATTACCAGAATGGGGCTATGTAAATGAGGAACAGTGTCTCGATTCACTAGCCCTGCATGGTCGAAAGTCGTTCGTTGCCCGACCGGAAACAGAATATAGTCCGACCTATCTGATGCCACTGCGTTCGCTGATCCGTAGTGAAAATGATTTTATTGATGTGTCTGTTGATCTTCGCCTGCCCCTGAATTTCGATAAGGCATTTCTTGTCGTAAGCGTGACATCAAACGATAAACTTATTTATTGGTACTCCACCCCGGTAAGTGATTATATTACACCAGGCCGTGAGGGACGCGTGTTTTGTTCGTTCAGGCTAAGCGATATCGAAATGCGTCATCATAGGCTGATGCTCAGAACTTTTCTCTGGAACCCATCAAAATCGAGATACATCATGGATGATTTCACTGTTCGTGTCCGGAGTGGAAATCCTGTGATTTATGGGATATTCAGAAAGGTTGACATATAGAACCGGCGAAATCATATTTCACCATTTCACCATTTCACCATTTCACCATTTCATTCCATGTATATCCCAACTTCAACAAATTTTCTGCTTTTAACAAGGTTTGCAGTTTCACCTCGCTGAGAAGTTTCAACTCCCGGTTGGCATCAAAAACATTTTTTCCTGTTGTTTTCATGATTCCGGCGAGTTCAGAAGCTTTATGATAGCCAATGAACGGGAGCAGTACCGTTGTAATTGCCGGGCTTCGCCATAACAGATTCAGACTTGTTTCAGCATTTACAATCAACCCGGCAAAGAGGTTATTCTTCAATGTCTGATCACAGGCAATGAGCAGTTTCAGGCTCTCAAGCAAGGCATGACCGATGACTGGCAGATAAGCATTGAGTTCGAGGCATCCCTGGGCACACAGTGAACTGACAAGTTGATCGTTAGCATAAATTTTATGCGCAGCGCTGATGACGAATTCGGGAATAACCGGGTTGACCTTGCCTGGCATGATAGAACTGCCGACCTGGCATTTTGGGAGGACAATCTGGTGGGCAGAGGGAACCGTGAAATGGTGAAATGGTGAAATGGTGGGATCACCCGTGTGGAAGGCCGGGACTTCATTGGCAGGGTAATGCGGGTTCACCAGATCGGAGGCCAGTAACCTTATATCGGAAACCATTTTTTCGAGGTTAACCGCGTGGGCTTTAAGGGTAGCGTGGATTTCGACGAAGGAATCAAGGTTGCTTGTTGTATCTG
Organism: uncultured Bacteroidales bacterium; assembly: GCA_903925275.1. Lineage (GTDB taxonomy): Bacteria > Bacteroidota > Bacteroidia > Bacteroidales > FEN-979 > CAIVAT01. Next base: position 40,128 of record CAIYES010000336.1, on the reverse strand, counting down.
CAAGGTTCTCACTACGGGTCACGGGTAGTCCTGTGAGTTGTTGAAGGTAGCCGATGGCTTCCATGATAAAAAAACGGGGAACAGCCATGCCGGTGCCAATGGCGCTACCGCCAAGATTTACCACTTTAATCCGCTCAAAACATTTGGAAACTCGCCACCAGTCGCGCGACAGTGCCTCGCTGTAGGTGCTGAATAGTTTTCCGAACGAGGTGGGTACAGCCTCCTGCATCTGGGTGTACCCGATACGAAGATCGTTTTGATGCGAAATCTCCATTTGTTCTGCTAAAAACCGCAACCCATTGATTGCTTTTTCCAGATCCTGCAGGAGAAACATGGCAGCCACCTTCAGTGAAGTCGGAATTACATCATTGGTAGACTGATAGATATTTGCATCTTCAATGGGATCGATGAGATGATAGTTGCCGGGTTGTGAGCCGAGTTTCAGCAGTGCGACATTAGCAATGATCTCGTTTACATTCATGTTGATACTGGTACCGGCGCCACCTGAAATGGCCGGCACAATAAAAGCCTCAAAATAGTCGCCTTCGGCAACTTCCGACGCTGAGCATATGAGATGCTGAAGGCGGGACTGATCCGGTAGGCGGGTTACGGATTCTATATTTAAGGGATCGTTGCCATACTTCTCTCCAATTGCTTTAGCATATGCTTCGGCAGTTTGGTAGCATGCCTTTTTAACCAATCCGACCGCTTTATACCACTCTATATGAAAGGAGGTGTTATCCGGAAAATTTTCCCTGGCACGGGCGGCATGAATCCCATACAGAACATCCGATGGCAACTCAATTTCACCAATAAAATCAATCTCTTTGCGCATTATCAGAAATTTTTATGATTTATGATCGATCTGCATGTTAGGTTGTTTCGCATTGGATTTTTTGTAATTTTACGGAATTAATCTGAATCGAAGGGTACCGGTGAAAAAATTATTTTCATTTTTGGCTTTTCTGATGTTGACAAGCTCTTTGTTTTCACAGATCGACAAAGAGTTCTGGTTTGTTGGGCCTGAAGCATCCTCGAACCATGGAGACCGGCCTGTATATATCCGTGTATCGACCATGGAAGATACTGCCCGCATTAATTTACGCATGCCTTCGAACCTTACGTTTACACCCATCCTCCTCAAAATCAATCCAAATTCTACCGCATCCATTCAGTTAGATGTTATTAAAGGCAACAATACATGGCTCGACAGCATCGAAAACCGTCCTGCCGATCAGGTTTTACGAAAAGGATTGTTGCTCACTTCCGATAATTATGTTACGGCCTATTACGAGATCAACAATGGAAGCAATCCTGCGATTTTTCCGCTGAAAGGAAAAAACGGTGTAGGAACGGAGTTTTTTATTTCAGGACAGACCGATTATGCAAACCAGACTAATGATGGCAGTGAGGCATTCGACATCGTGGCCACAGAGGACGCCACCCTGATCACCATCACGCCTTCCATCAACATCGTGGGTCATCTGGCCAACATACCATTCCAAATCACCCTGAACATGGGAGAAACCTACTCGGCACGAACCCTCATCACCACGGCCAGTGCATCGCTGGCCGGTTCGCATGTGGTTTCTGATAAACCCATTGCCATTACCATCAGTGATGATTCAATAATCACCGGTGGTTGGGACATCATAGGCGACCAGATTGTTCCAGTAAATTTATTAGGCAAGGATTACGTTGTCATTAAAGGTTTTGCCGACAATGTTCCTCCAAACAACAATGATGAACGTGCTTACATAACCGCGACCCAGGATGCAACTGACATCATGCTGGACGGCAACCCCGTACCGATTGCAACAATCAATGCAGGCCAGCAATATGATTATCCCATTCCCAATACGACCAACACTGCATACATCAAATCAACCAAGCCTGTTTATGTGTACCATTTATCGGGACATGCTGGAGAGGCAGGGTCGTCGATCATTCCACCGGATTCATGCACAGGTTCTAAGAAAATGGGGTTCAACCGCTCGAGTACACTTGCATTTGCCCTGCTGATACTCACACGGAACGGAAACCAGAATGATTTTTATTTAAACGGAAGCAATACCATCATTACCGGCATAAACTTTAATGTGGTACCGGGAACCGGTGGCAACTGGGTATATTACAGGCAAAACAACATGACAATCGGGCAGGTTCCTGTTGGCGCCAATTTGTTGGAAAACCTGCAAGGAAAATTTCATCTAGGGATTTTAAACAATGTAGCGGCCAGTTCGGAATATGGCTATTTTTCTGATTTCAGCACACTTTATCTTGGTGCTGATGCCAGCATTTGCCCAAGCGACAGCATGGTCCTTGACGGAGGTCCGTACCGTACCTCCTACGATTGGAAAAAATTGATAACCGGTGTATGGACCCCTATCGGAAACAGCCGCACCTATACTGCAAAAGATACCGGTTATTATGCCTGCATGACCAATGGCGACTTCTGTACCCTGATGGATACCATCCATATATCCTATTATCCGGATGGAACTGTCAGCCTTGGGGCCAACCGGACTATCTGCCAGGGAACAACGACAACCTTTAGTCCCGGAGGAAATTATGTTACCTATCAATGGAGTACCGGAGCAACCGGTTCTTCCCTGACAACCGGGACTCCAGGTGAGGTATGGGTAAGGGTGACCAACAACAATGGTTGTGTTGCCCACGACACAGCCATGATCTATCTTGATTCATTGCCGATGGCAAACCACCCTATCATTGGACCGTCGACAGTTTGCCAGGGAGAAAACAATGTTGCATATGGTACAGATACCCTCCATTTCGCAACTACCTATGCATGGACATTGCCACCCGGAGCAACCGGAGCAAGCGCTACAAATAACATTACCCTCAGTTTTTCCACCACGGCAACCTCCGGAACACTCAGTGTACATGGAATAAATCATTGCGGTAACGGACCTGATGTTTCATTCCCGGTCATCGTAAATCCTTTGCCATTGGCAGCAGGGGTGATAGCCGGGCCTACGGAAGTGTGCCAGGGGCAAACCGGCGTTTCCTTTTCCGTCCCGGTCATTCCCTATGCCACATCTTACGTCTGGTCTCTTCCCACAGGGTGTGCTATAATCAGCGGAGCCGGAACCAACAGCATCACGGTAAATGTGGCGCTCAATGCCATATCAGGAACGATTACTGTTGCCGGGAATACCGGTTGTGGTAATGGTCCCGGAAGCATCGCTTCCCTTACAGTGAAACTTTTTCCGGTTCCGGCCGGTCTGATCACCGGCAATACCACGGTATGCCAGGGACAAACAGGTTTATCCTACAGTACTCCCGACATTGCCGGAGCAACATCCTATATATGGACCCTGCCTTCCGGTGCTACTATTACTTCAGGAGCCGGCACCAATTCGATTGTTGTTTCCTATGATTTAGCTGCGGTATCGGGGTCAATGACCGTAAGAGGGCACAATGCCGATTGTGGTGACGGGATTCAGTCAACGCTTACGATCACGGTGAACCCGCTTCCGGCTCCTGCAGGACTCATCAGCGGACCTACACCTGTGTGCCAGGGGCAAACCGGCGCTTCCTATTCAGTCCCTGTCATCCCAAATGCCACAAGTTACGTTTGGTCGGTTCCTGCCGGGTGTACAATAATCAGCGGGGCCGGAACCAACAGCATCACAACAAGTTTCAGCACCAGTGCCGTAAGCGGTGTATTTACAGTTCGCGGACACAATGTCAACTGTGGTGACGGGAACAGCAGCAGCACTCCTGTTACGGTTAACCTTTTCCCGGCACCTGCCGATCCAATCGTCGGGAATACCACACTATGTCAGGGGCAAACGGGGTTGGCATACAGCATTCCTGTTATAACAGGGGCCAGTTCATACATATGGACCGTGCCTGCCGGGGCATCGATCACATCAGGATCGGGTACCAATTCGATTGTTGTTTCCTTTGATTCAACTGCGCTGTCGGGTTCAATTACGGCAAGGGGGCACAGCATCTATTGCGGTGATGGAATTTCATCTTCACTCTCAATTACGGTTAACCCGCTGCCATCTCCCGCAGGGGTCATCAGCGGACCAACACCCATATGTCAGGGGCAAACCGGTATTTCCTATTCCATCCCTGCAAGTTCGTATGCCACAACTTACACATGGAATCTGCCTTCCGGTTGTACGATCGTTGGCGGTGCCGGAACCAACAGCATTGCAGTCAGCTTCACCTCTAATGCGGTAAGCGGTTTATTTACAGTTTATGGACACAATGCAACCTGCGGTGACGGGAGGCACGCTACGATGCCGGTTATTGTGAACCCGCTGCCCATTGCCACAGGGAACATCCTGGGTATAAGTCCTGTATGCCAGGGCGAACCTGGCATCCCCTATACAATTCAGGTTATTGACCCTTTGAGCACATCCTATATATGGAGCCTTGTACCGGTTAGTGCAGGCACACTTTCGGGACCAACTTCAACGGTTGACATATCCTGGGACAATGCTTTTACCGGCACCGCTTCATTGCAGGTTCACGGGTTGAACGGCTGTGGCAGTGGACCTGTTTCCCCGTCATACAGCATTCTTGTGAACCACAAGCCGAATGTTAGTTTTCTGAGTTGCAACGACCTGTTTACCACAAAAAATGCACGCCCTGTTGTTTTAAAAGGCGGTTATCCTTCTGGTGCATCCGGCAATTATTCCGGTACCGGAATTTCCCAGACTATCCCGGGGACATTTATTTTTGATCCCGGCAGCAGCGCAGTAACCGGAACTTCCGGTGGCACACCTTATACCCTGACATACAGATATACCAATATCTATAATTGTTACAGGGAGGCAACCAGGATCATGAAAGTTTATTCATCCAATGCATCACAGCCTTGCCCGGGAACAGTGCTCGACCCACGGGATGGAAAATCCTATCCAACCTTTCTTGCCGGATCCGGCTCCTCCACCCGCTGCTGGATGTCAGAAAACCTGAATTATGGTGACTATACTTATGGGAACCAGGCGCAAAGTGATAATTGCACGATTGAAAAATATTGTGCCAATGATCTTTCCGCTCAATGTGCTGTATCGGGAGGTTATTATCAGTGGAACGAACTGATGAATTATACCACAACAGAAAGAGCACAAGGGATCTGTATGCCCGGCTGGCACCTTCCGTCGCAACAGGATTGGATAGACCTGGAAAACTTTTATTTAGGCACGGGCCTGGCAGGAAATTCCCTGAAAGATATTTACGCGACAAACGGATTTCATGGGCTGCTCAGTGGGATTTTTTACCTGAACAATACATGGAAATTCACCAGTGGCAGCAACACAGGTGCAATGTTCTGGAGTTCTACTCCCATACTTTCAGGCTTAGGAACAATCACCGGATATGCAATGGCAGCCGGGATCAACTCTTACAATTTCAGCACTTCCCTGTATTATTCGTCAATCGGAAATGCATTCCCGGTGAGGTGTGTGAAAGATTAGGAAATCATGCAGCACGACGGAGCATCGCAGTGCTAATGCTCCTGCACGACGGGATACTGAAAAAATATTTCTTTTCAGGCAACTTAAATTTTTTTTTTGAATCTTACTGTTAAATAAACTATGTTGGATGACTTGAATTTTAACAGTTTGTCGTAACTTTACAGTGCATTTGAACGTATGAACAACAGTTGAATACAATCATCCTTAAAGAGTTTCGACACACATGAGAAACAAGTATCTTCTCGGATTTCTTTTTTCCTTTATTTTATTTGTTTTACCTGGTTCCAGGAGTCTGGCTGAAGGCTCTAAAGAACTATATATTACGACCCACAATACCGGGCTCTATTGTTGCAATGATATAGTGGGGTTTTGCAATACTGGAGGCAATGGGAATCGCAGTCAGTTTGCTGTTTTTGATTGCATCGAAGAGGATCGGTTATATTTCATTACGGTTGACCCCAATGAAACCGTTTATATGGGATTTAACGGTTCGGGAGCAGGGATGGGGAATCACCTTGTTTTTCGAATAAAAGATATAACCGGAACGATCGTTTTTACGGAAGCAAACCTTCCGACTGCGGGAACGGGTTTTATACCAAGCATAGCAGAAGCAAGGGTCGGACCATCTCAGAAATACGGAGTAAGCGGCTATACAGCAATAAACTGGCATCCTGCCGTGCCGGGTGTATATTATGTTGAATTTAACAGAAAGACGGCTGCCGGTGTTGTATCTACGGGAGGTTTCAACATCGACCTGATCGATATTACAGTTTATGATACGGTTAACTCGCTTGTTAAACCCGGCCGGCTTAATTCAAAAGCCTGGCAGTTTACCGAATCCGGGAATTGCTCCGCCAAGACCTACGTTTATTCAAACGACAGCATCATCACATCTGCCGAATTTAACAATATGGATGGCGGTACCTGGATTCAATTCTGCAATCAATGGGGGTGTACGAACACTGGTAATTTTAGTGTCGACAGGAAATCACTGTTTCATCCGGCAGCATCCACCTACCTGCCGCAATTTAAAATATTTGTTAACCCGCCAGATCAAACAATATTTCATCCTGCCACCACACTTGGACAAATCGTCTCCCCCGCTCCATGGGGAGAGCGCAATTGCAATACCGGCCATATAATTTTCCATGTAACCGTTAATAAACCGGGAAATGTTGAAATAGACCTTGTCTTTGGAGCGCCCTATATTACCAAAAAACTTAACCAGGCCGTTGTAATCGGAGAAAATCTGATTGATTGGGACGGTCTTGACGGAACGCTACCCATAGGAAACCCTGTACCCAACAATACGAATGTGACATTTACGGTAAGTTATATCAATGGACTTACCAATATGCCTTTTTTTGATGTTGAAGGAAATCCAAATGGATTCATCATTGGAATTGTAGCTCCGACCGGAGCCACGCCCCTTGTTTATTGGGATGATTTAAACATTGCAGGAGGATCTGCAAATCTCACCGGATGTCTGAGCCCACCGGGGTGTCATACCTGGAATACTGCCTGGGGAAATATTAATACGGTGAACACATGGTGGTACAATGTTTCTTCTTCGATGACCCAACCTCCGATCACTGAATTCAGAAAACCAGGGGCGTTGACTTTTCAGCCAGTTGGGCAAAATTATTGCGAAAATTCTGCTGGTCATGCTTTTACCGTTGATATAGAAGCGAATACGGACGAATATCATTGGAGTTATGCACCTGCTACAGGGGTAACCATTAACCAGGCTTTGCCAACCAGCAACACTGTTTCCGTTGATTTCGGCCCTGGTGCCGCGTCGGGAATATTGAGTGTTTACGGAACAAATGCAAACTGCGCTGCGGTTGGGCCTACATCGACCCTTGCCATCACCATCAACCCTGCACCCCTGCCTGTTGTTTCAGGTCCGGCTTCAGCATGTGTGGGTTCCTCGGGAAATTCATATTCTACGCAATCATCGATGACAGGCTATACATGGACTGTTTCTGCCGGCGGGACTTTAAACTCCCCTAATGGCACGAACAATATCCTTGTTACCTGGAATACTGCCGGAGCCGAATCGGTCACAGTAAATTATGTTAACGGAAATGGCTGTTCTGCAACCAATCCTGTTATCTACCCGGTTACGGTGCATCCTTTGCCAACTCCGTTAATCACCGGAAATGCCATTGTTTGCCAGGGCACCAGCCAGGCATACACTACACAATCAGGCAATTCGAATTATGTGTGGATCGTACCGGCTGGAGGATCAGTCACTACCGGTGGCGGCACCACGGATGATCATGTTGAGGTGACCTGGGTTACCCCTGGCGTTCATACAATTACTGTAAATTATACAGATGCTTTTGGATGTACGGCAAATAACCCTGCTTCTATTACGGTTACAGTAAATCCCTTGCCTGATGTTACGTTCAACTACGTTACACCATCAAGTTGTTCGGGAGTACCCTTAAATATCATGCTCTCATCGGCTGTATCAGGAACCACCTTCGCATGGACTGCAACAGGCAGCTCGGGTAATGTCAATCCACCAACTGCTGCCGGATCGGGAAACATTACAGCAACCTTTGGAAACACAGGTTACGCGATTGAAAATGTTGTATTCTCTGTTGTTCCGACTGCTGCCGGATGTTCGCCGGCTGCAGCAGTGTTGTCTAATCCGGTTCTGATATACCCGGTTCCCGACCTGATCACAACGCCTGCCAGCCTCACCGTTTGCTCGAATACACAGGCCAATGTGACATTGAGTTCGAATGTGCTGAATACAACATATTCCTGGACAGCCGCGGGAGGTTCCGGAATTTCACCTGCAAGTGCCACCGGAAGCGGAAATATCGCAGAAATTTTTCAGAATTCAGGGGCTGTTCCTTCAACAGTCAGTTTTACCATTGTTCCTCAGGCCAATGGATGCAGCAACACAGGACTGGCTCCCTATCTTCTTACGGTTAACCCTAAGCCAGCCATTATTTTTCCGGGGATTGCACCTTTCCAGCAAACAATCTGTTCGGCAACATCTTCAGCCCCTGTGAATCTTCAATCAACCGTAACCTTGTCCGGAATTGCCTATGCATGGACTGCTGCGGCCTTTGACCCTGTTAATCCCACCGGAAATTTAACCGGCTTTACCACACCAAATATTGGGAACAGTATTCCCGGCGAGATTATGACCAGCACTTTGACGGTGCCGGGATTGATAAAATACTATGTTACAGCCACATTCACCAATGGCGGAGCGGTTTGCGCGGGCGACGCTTCTGAATACCATATCATCGTCAACCCTAGTCCCACCGTTACACTTTCACCCACAGATCCTACCGGCCAGACCATTTGTTCCGGGACGAGCAGCCAGATCATCACATTCACACCAAGCGTTAATCCAACAACATTTTCCTGGGTGGCTGATGAAGTTGTCGGGATAAATCCTCCGATCATGAATGGAATCACCACATCAATTCCAAGCCAGGTACTGACGACAACCGGACCAGTTCAGGGTCATGTAAAATACAAGGTAACCCCTACATTTATTGGCGGCGCAAGTTATACTTGTCAGGGGAGTGTCTCATATTCTACAATTTATGTAAACCCCCTCCCTACCCCGGTAATCAGCAGCCCTTCTCCGACAACCGTATGCGAATACCAGACAAATGTGGCGTATTCAACACCCAACGTTGTTGGAAATTCCTATACATGGACCGTAACCGGAGGCAGTGTAACCAATGGCAGCACCAATGCTGTTACCGTAAATTGGGGGCCTTACACCGGTTCTCCGGGAACACTTACTGTAAAAGAGAAAATCGATGCGACAGGCTGTGAAATTACGACACCGGTTTATTCAGTAATCCTGCAACAAAGGCCAATCCCAACACTTACAGGATCACCAACCGTGTGTAACGAATCATCTGGAAATTTATATCAAACAGAAGCCCTGATGTCAAACTACAGTTGGACAATTTCAGGGGGATCCATCACTTCAGGCGGGACGCCAACCAGCAACACCGCCACCGTAACATGGAATACACCCGGCTCTCAATGGATCATGGTGAATTATGTCAACGCTTTGGGATGCCCGGGATTCCCGGCCAAACAACTCCAGGTTACCGTTAACCCACTGCCTGTTTCCACGATTTCAGAAGCATCGGGCCCTGCATGTCAGGCGCAATTGCATATATACCATACTGTTGCTGATCCGGACTGCAACTATAACTGGACGATCACTCCTTCCGCAAATGGTTCGGTAGCTATCGGCCAGGGGACAAATTCGATTTCCATCAACTGGCAAGTAAGCGGAGCCGCTACGGTAGCAGTTACTGCGACCAAAAACACAACCAATTGTTTCACAAGTTCTACCTATCCTGTTTTGGTTCATCCTTCACCTGTTGCCAGCTTTACGGCCTGTTTTGATGTAAAAAGCACATCCGGTGCCCGAAAATTCACGCTTCGTGGAGGCACTCCCTATCTTCCGGTGCAGGGTGTTTATTCTGGAAACAGGGTGAGTTACAATTCAGTTTCAGGCATGTATGAGTTTGATCCGTTTGGCGCAGGCCCCGGAGCCTATGCCATTACCTATACCTATATCAATACCTTTGGCTGTGCGGATACAGCATTGGTTACCATCAACCTGGGCACCTCATCATTTACCTGCAATGGTGATCTTACCGATATCAGGGATGGAAAAAAGTATAAGACTTCGTTGATCGGCGGGAAATGCTGGATGAGGGAGAACCTCAGGTACGGAACTGTTTTAAATCCGGCATCTGTGCCACAAACCGATAACTGTATCAGTGAAAAATACTGTCTGACCTCCGATGCCAACTGCACAACCTATGGTGGACTTTATCAGTGGGATGAACTCATGGCCTATGCCTCCACATCTGCCAACCAGGGACTGTGTCCCCCTGAATGGCATGTTCCGTCGGAAGCTGAATGGCAGGCGATGATCAATGCCATCGTAGCCGGGGTTACTCCTCCCGTTGATGGGTTTGGAGGCAGTTTTCTTAAAGATGCATTCCTGAACCCTGGCTTTCATGCCCTCATCTATGGGATTTATTACCTGAACAACAGTTGGACATTTACTACCGGATCGCTTACCGGAACGATGTACTGGACTTCGACCCCCTCTGGCACCGATCGGAGCATCGCACGCGGATTGAACAGCATCAACCCCAGCATTTCGAAATATCCGGGTAGCCGGGGAAATGCTTTCTCAGTTAGGTGTGTGAAGGATTAGAAAACGGTGAAAGTTGTCATTCCGTTCACCTTTTCATGAATTTCCGGATCACCTTTTATTCTCACAAAATTTATTAGGTCGTAACCAATTCTGACAGGCAACCTTTCATCAAAGGATATTGTCTCTATTATTAGGTCCTGATTGAACAATATACACAGGACACTATATTACTTTTACCGGATTGGAAAATACTCAACAACTTTCCTTTCGGTACTGCTTATCTTCATCTGAAACTGACTTGCAGTGTATTTTTCGTCTGAAGTGGTATAACAATGTGTATCCTTCCAAACCTGAGTAATTCACAAAAGGTGTCTGTTTACCTTAAGCTCCGTGGACCTCAGCCTCTTCTCCGTGAATCTCCGTGAAATTTATTTTCACAGAGAACCACCCAGAAACCACACAGAGTGCCACAGAGCGAAAATTCATGCGTTAATCAGGTTCAATAAGATGCAGCTAAAAATTAACACAGGTTGTTAGGGTACGAAAAATGTTGTACTTTTACATTGGAATATTTTACTGCAATTTGTTATGGTGAAACATTATTTTTCCATCTTTACCTTTTTCTTATGAAAAAACATCTTTACCAGCTTAGCTTTCCTTGTTTGATATATCTTCTGTTTACTGGTATTTTATTAACCTCAGCAACTGCTTTAGGGCAAGCGGAAGAGACCATTTCAACTATTGATTCCATTGAATCAGGTGATACTGCAAAACCGGCCGGGATCAATACAACTATTGAACATCATGAAGTGGTCAATGTCACCACAAGGAAATGGAACCCGCTTACAAGGTTATGGAACCCTCCTTTTCTACCAGGAGAACCAAATGCTCCTGCAACCGGTTCGAATTGTACCAATTCTGACTTCTCTCAGGGCACCTTTAATTTATGGAAAGGATGTAATGGTAAATGGTGTGACGCATCAGGTCCAGGCCAAACCCGCTGTTCCAACCCCTTTACACCGTATAATCTGCCATGCAACAATGCCGGCATGCCCTGGGCAAATACCAACCCGGGCACCGGTCATTTTGCCATCATTGCTGCCCCTGGAAGCGCCGATGCATTTGTTCCGGCCATTAATTCAATTTTTCCCGGAGAACCATATACCTGCCTGATAGGAAATCATGTGATCTCGGCTGGCGGAGGATACGTTGACCAGTTAAAGTATGAGATGACAATGGGTGCAGACAACCAATTTTTCATCTACCGGTATGCTGTTGTTCTGGCTAACATTGCTGATGTTACACATAATACAGCCGATAAAAGACCGAGATTCACCATTGAAATCAAAGACCATACAACCGGAGCTTTGCTTGACCCCACATGTGGCTTTTTTGATGTGTATCCTGGTGATGGAACCCCGGGGTGGGAGACAACCACGTGGGGTAGCGGAACCAACATGCAAACTTTACAATATAAAAATTGGAATACTGTTGGCATCGACTTATCCGGAATGACTGTTGCCGGGCAAACCATTGATGTAGTGTTTACCGTGCACGGTTGCAGCTTTACGGCACACACAGGCTATGCCTACATTTCGGCCACCTGTGGCGCCATGACTGTTGAATTTGCAGGATGCGAGGGATCGGGACAGATCACCTTTACAGGTCCTCCGGGTTTTCAAACTTACGAATGGCAGGGACCCTATTGCCCGTCATGCGCTGATCCTCCCCCTATCTACACCGGACAAATCGTTACAATCACTACTGCCCAGGGAGCCGTCTCGGGAAATGTGTTCGAATTAAACCTGACGGCCGCAAATGGGTGTTCCGTTCAACATGTTCAGCAAATCGTCGGTTTTACTTCTGTCAATCCTGCCTTTTCTTCAACGGTGATGTGTGCCAACAATGTGAGCACATTTACTGATAATTCGGTAAGCAGCAATGCCACCCAACCTGTTATCAACCGAAAATGGCAGTTTGACGCTGCCGGCGCCTGGACAGCATTGACTACCAATCCGGTGATTACATATACCTACCTGACTCCTGGGCCACATGATGTAACCGTTGAGTCTTATTCACTAGATGGCTGCATGGGAACAATTACGCATACTGTTAACGTCGATCCCGCTCCTGCGATCAGCAATGTAACAACGACCAATACTATCTGCTCAGGAGAGAGTCCTGCCTTTGCTTTATTGTTTTCACCCGGTACCGATGCCACATGGACGAGTTCCATAACGACCGGAACCGGTACGATTACCCATAACCCGGCCAGCCAGTCAGGAACAGTCATCAACGATGTAATCGTCAATACCGGAACTGTAAATGCCATAGCCACCTATACGGTAACCCCACATGGTGGTGGCTGCAATGGAGCACCCACAACATTTACCGTAACCGTTAAACCCACACCTCATTTGACAAACACACCTCATGCACCGGTGTGTTCCGGATCAACATTCAACGTGACCCTGGTTCCTGATGTAACCGGTGGTGATTTCACCTGGACAGCTTCCTGTTTACCCCTTGGCGCCGTTACAGGATTTACCAATCCGCAGGCAACCAACACCACAACCATCAACGATCTGCTCACCAATACCACCACATCGCCCGCCACGGTTACTTATCATATGACCCCTCATGCCAATGGGTGTGACGGGTTGCCTGTCAATTACACGGTTACGGTGAACCCTACACCACATCTGACCAATACGGCTCCCTCGCCTATTTGCTCGGGAGCCACATTCAATGTGGCTCTTGCGCCCGATGTGACCGGTGGCAATTTCACCTGGACGGCTTCCAGTTTACCTGCTGGCGCTGTCACAGGATTTACCAGTCCGCAGGTAGTGAACACCACGACCATTAGCGATCTTCTCACGAATACCACTGTAGCACCCGCAACGGTTACCTATCGTATCACCCCCCATGCCAATGGGTGTAATGGCTTACCAACGGATTTCACGGTTACGGTGAACCCTACGCCTCATCTGAACAATTCGGCTCCCTCGCCTATTTGCTCGGGAGCCACATTCAATGTGGCTCTTGCGCCTGATGTGACAGGTGGTGATTTCACCTGGACAGCTACCTGTTTACCCATCGGCGCTGTTACCGGGTTTACCAGTCCACAGGTAACGAACACCATAACCATCAACGATGTGCTCACCAACCTTACAACTGCACCTGCCACGGTTACCTATCATATCACCCCTCATGCCAATGGATGTGCCGGCGTACTTGCAAATTACACGGTTACAGTGAACCCTACGCCTCATCTGAACAATTCGGCTCCCTCGCCTATTTGCTCGGGAGCCACCTTCAATGTGGCTCTAGCGCCTGATGTGACAGGTGGTAATTTCACCTGGACGGCTTCTTGTTTACCTGCTGGCGCTGTTACCGGATTTACCAATCCACAAATAACGAATACCACAACCATCAGCGATCCGCTCATCAATACCACCACTGCCCCCGCCACAGTTACGTATCATATTACCCCTCATGCCAATGGGTGTGATGGCGTACCTACCGATTACACGGTTACAGTGAATCCAACACCTCATCTGAACAATACGGCTCCTTTGCCGATTTGTTCAGGAGCCACATTCAATGTGGCGCTAACGCCTGATGTGACAGGTGGTGATTTCACCTGGACAGCTTCCTGTTTACCCATTGGCGCTGTTACGGGGTTTACCAATCCTCAGGTAACGAATACCACAACCATCAACGATCTGCTCATCAATACCACTGCGGCACCAGCCACAGTTACCTATCATATTACCCCTCATGCCATTGGGTGTGACGGCGTACCAACCAATTTCACTGTTACAGTGAATCCCACACCTCATCTGAACAATTCGGCTCCCTCGCCTATTTGCTCGGGAGCCACCTTCAATGTGGCTCTAGCGCCTGATGTGACAGGTGGTAATTTTACGTGGACGGCTTCTTGTTTACCTGCTGGCGCTGTTACAGGGTTTACCGATCCACAGGTAACCAACACAACAACCATCAGCGACGTGCTCACCAATACCACCACAGCACCAGCTACGGTAACTTATCACCTTACCCCTCATGCCAATGGGTGTGACGGCGTACCTGCCGATTTCACGGTTACAGTGAACCCTACGCCTCATCTGACAAATTCGGCTCCTTTGCCTATTTGTTCGGGAGCCACATTCAATGTGGCTCTAGCGCCTGATGTGACAGGCGGCGATTTCACATGGACGGCTACCTGTTTACCTGTTGGTTCTGTAACAGGATTTACCAATCCACAGGTAATGAACACCATCACCATCAACGATGTGCTTACCAACCTTACAACTGCACCTGCCACGGTTACCTATCATATCACCCCTCATGCCAATGGATGTGCCGGCGTACTTGCAAATTACACGGTTACAGTGAATCCCACTCCTCATCTGACCAATACGGCTCCATTGCCTATTTGTTCGGGAGCCACATTCAATGTGGCGCTAGCGCCTGATGTGACAGGCGGCGATTTCACATGGACGGCTTCGTGTATACCTCTCGGCGCTGTTACAGGATTTACCGATCCCCAGGTGGCCAGCACCACAACCATCAGCGATGTGCTTACCAATCCGACAACTGCACCTGCTACTGTCACCTATCATATCACCCCTCATGCCAATGGGTGTGATGGCTTACCCACCGATTTCACGGTTACAGTGAATCCCACTCCTCATCTGACCAATTCGGCTCCCTTGCCTATTTGCTCGGAAGCCACATTCAATGTGGCTCTAGCGCCTGATGTGACAGGCGGCAATTTCACATGGACGGCTTCCTGTTTACCAGCTGGCGCTGTTACAGGCTTTACAAATCCTCAGGTAACGAACACGACAACCATCAGCGATCTGCTCACTAATACCACCACGGCCCCCGCCACGGTTACCTATCATATAACACCTCATGCCAATGGGTGTGACGGGTTACCAACCAATTTCACGGTTACGGTAAACCCTACAACTCATCTCCTTAACACGGCTCCCTCGCCAATTTGCTCGGGAGCCACATTCAATGTAGCGCTAGCGCCTGATGTGACAGGTGGTGATTTTACCTGGACGGCTTCCTGTTTGCCCATTGGTGCTGTTTCCGGGTTTACCAATCCACAAGTAACGAACACCACGACCATCAGCGATGTGCTCACCAATCCTACAACTGCACCTGCCACGGTTACCTATCATATCACCCCTCATGCCAATGGATGTGACGGTGTACCAACCGATTTCACGGTTACGGTTAATCCAACCCCTCATCTGGCCAATATGGCTCCGTTGCCTATTTGTTCAGGAGCCACATTCAATGTGGCTCTAGCGCCTGATGTGACAGGCGGCGATTTCACATGGACATCATCGTGTTTGCCTATTGGGGCTGTCATAGGATTTACTAATCCACAGTTGACCAATACGACAACCATAAGCGATCTGCTCACCAATACCACAACAGCACCTGCAACGGTTACCTATCATATCTTGCCTCATGCTAATGGGTGTGACGGCGTACCTGCTGATTTCACAGTTACAGTGAACCCTACACCTCATCTGACCAATACCGCTCCATTGCCTATTTGCTCGGAAGCCACATTCAATGTGGCTCTAGCGCCTGATGTGACAGGCGGCGATTTCACATGGACTGCTTCCTGTTTACCCATTGGTGCTGTTACAGGATTTACCAATCCACAGGTGGTCAACACTACCATCATCAGCGATCGGCTGACCAATACCACGACCGCACCTGCTACAGTTACCTATCATATAACCCCTCATGCCAATGGGTGTGACGGCGTACCAACCAATTTCACAGTTACGGTGAACCCTACGCCTCATCTGACAAATACCGCTCCATTGCCTATTTGTTCAGGAGCCACATTCAATGTGGCTCTAGCGCCAGATGTGACAGGCGGCGATTTCACATGGACAGCTTCCTGTTTGCCCGCTGGCGCTGTCTCAGGATTTACTAATCCGCAGTTAACCAACACAACGACTATCAGCGATGTGCTCACCAATCCGACAACTGCACCCGCCACAGTTACCTATCATATCCTACCTCACGCCAATGGATGTGACGGCGTACGAACCGATTTCACGGTTACAGTGAACCCTACGCCTCATTTGACCAATACCGCTCCATTGCCTATTTGCTCGGAAGCCACATTCAATGTGGCTCTAGCGCCAGATGTGACAGGCGGCGATTTCACCTGGACGGCTTCCTGTTTACCCATTGGCGCTGTCACAGGATTTACAAATCCGCAGGTTATAAACACCACAACCATCAGCGACGTGCTCACCAATACAACCACGGCACCTGCCACGGTTACTTATCATATCACACCTCATGCCAATGGGTGTGACGGGTTACCAACCAATTATACGGTTACGGTGAACCCTACGCCTCATTTGACCAATACGGCTCCCTCGCCTATTTGCTCGGGAGCCACATTCAATGTGGCTTTAGCACCAGATGTGACAGGTGGTAACTTCACATGGACTGCTTCCTGTTTACCCGCTGGCTCGGTTACAGGGTTTACAAATCCCCAGGTAACTAACACCACAACCATCAGCGATCTGCTTACCAATACCACCTCAGCACCCGCCACAGTTACCTATCATATTATCCCTCATGCCAATGGGTGTGATGGCGTACCCTCCAATTTCATTGTTACCGTGAACCCTACACCTCATTTGACCAATACAGCTCCATTGCCTATTTGCTCGGGAGCAACATTCAATGTGGCGCTAGCGCCAGATGTGACAGGTGGTAATTTCACCTGGACGGCTTCCTGTTTGCCCGCTGGCGCTGTCACAGGATTTACTAATCCTCAGGTAACGAACACAACGACCATCAACGATCCACTAACCAATATCACCACGGCACCTGCTACGGTTACTTATCACATCACCCCTCATGCCAATGGGTGTGATGGCTTACCAACCAATTTCACAGTTACAGTGAACCCTACACCTCATCTCCTCAACACGGCTCCCTCGCCTATTTGCTCGGGAGCCACATTCAATGTGGCTTTAGCGCCAGATGTGACTGGCGGTAATTTCACCTGGACAGCTTCCTGTTTACCCGCTGGGGCTGTCACTGGATTTACCAATCCACAGTTGACAAACACGACAACCATCAGCGATGTACTGACCAATTCTATCAATACCATTGCAACTGTAACCTATCATATAACTCCTCACGCAAATGGTTGTTCAGGTCCGGTTACAAGTTTTTCAGTCAATGTGAATCCTGTTCCGATTATATCATGTTCCATCGATCAGTCGATTTGTTCAGGAACCGGAACAACTGCAATCATCTTAAATTCAACGGTGAGTCTGACAAATTTCTCATGGTCGGCAACCTGTCCGGTCGGCAGTGTCAATCCATGCCCTGTTACACCCGGCACAGCAAACCCGATTCCCTCTGTAACCTTCATGAATGTGACGAACACACCGCAACAGGTAACATACACCATCAATTCCTCATTCGATGGTTGTCCTGGCACCACTGCGACTCACGTGGTGACAATTAATCCAAGTCCCACGGTCACAAACTGGCCCTTGGAGCAGACTATTTGTTCTGGCGGTACCAGCAGCCAGATTAACCTGGCCTCAAGCGTTATCGGAACAACCTTTTCATGGTCAGCTTCCACCGCTTCACCCATTACAGGATTTACGACCACAGGCAGCGCCATCATTCCAATCCAGAACTTATTCATTCCACCCGGAAACACCGGATTTGTCACCTATCATATCATTCCATCCTTTTCCGGGGGAGCAACATGTCCTGGTGCCCCAACCGATTACAAAATCAATGTCAACCCGCTTCCTACTCCTTTGATAAGTGGAAGCACCCTTGTATGCGAGCTTCAACCAACCGTGACCTACACAACACCATCTGTACCTGGACATTCCTATTCATGGAATGTGACAGGAGCTGCATCTATTTCAAACGAGAACACGAATGCTGTTACAGTAACCTGGGGTCCATATACCGTATCGCCCGGAACCCTTACCGTAACAGAAACCATTGATGCTACCGCATGCCTGCAAACTACTTCTGTTTATTCTGTTATCCTGCAACAGCGTCCGATTCCCACACTCACCGGTCCCCAGACTGTGTGTGACGGATCTCCGGGAAAAATTTATCAAACCGAACCCTCAATGTCAAACTATACCTGGGCCATTAACGGAGGCAGCATCACTGCTGGCGGCGGTACAGGCAGTCCGACTGCAACAGTCACCTGGAACACACCCGGCTCACAATGGATTCAGGTGAATTATGTCAATAGCCTTGGCTGTCCGGGATTCCCTGCAAAACAGATTCCTGTCTTCGTAAATCAACTGCCAAATACCACCATTTCCGAAGGTACCGGCCCGAATTGCGAGAGTGCATCGCACATTTACAATGTTCCAATCGATCCGCTATGCAGTTATGTATGGTCGGTATTACCATTGGGTCGCGGAAATGTGGTTTCAGGCCAGGGAACCGGTTCTATAACCATTGATTGGCAAACATTTGGATCAGCTACAATCTCAGTTACCGGTACAAATAACACCACAACCTGTGTTTCCTCGTCGTCTCATGTGCTGACGATCCATCCAAAGCCGCTTCCTTCATTTGTTGCCTGTTTCGACCTGAATACAACACCCAATGCCCGAAAATTTACCCTGCGTGGCGCTTCACCTATCCTTCCGGTTCAAGGTGTTTTCACAGGCAACAGCAGGATCAATTACAACATTCTGACGGGCAATTATGAATTTGATCCCTTTGGAGCCAGTGTTGGCGGCTACCCGGTCATTTATACTTTTACCAACAACTATGGATGTGTAAATTCTACCCCGGCAGTGACCATCAATGTTCAGAACAACCCATTCAGTTGCGGTGGTATGCTCACAGATGTACGCGACGGTAAACAGTATAAAACTTCCAATGTTGGCGGAAGATGCTGGATGACCGAAAACCTTGCTTATGGCACAGTACTTAATCCTCAATCAAAACCACAGACCGACAATTGTATCAATGAGAAGTACTGCCTTAATACTGATCCTGCCTGTTCGCAATATGGCGGACTGTATCAATGGGATGAACTGATGCGGTATGCCTCCACTTCAGCCGATCAGGGTATTTGTCCCCCAGAATGGCACATCCCGTCTGAAGCTGAATGGCAATCGCTTATCAACAACATATCCGTTTCAGTTACTCCCCCGGCAGATGCATTGGCCGGAAGTTTCCTGAAGGATCCATTGCTCAATCCGGGCTTTTTTGCCCTTTTTGAAGGACTTTATTATATCAACAATACATGGAGTTTTACTTCAGGAACTTTGACAGCCACCATGTATTGGACATCGACTGCAAACGGACCGGAACGTGCGACAGCCCGAAGTGTTAATGTAATCACTCCCAGTGTTTCCCGCTATATGGGGAGCCGGGGGAATGCGTTTTCGGTACGTTGTATAAAAGATTGAATCCACTGATAAATTAGTCATCGGGGGTGCCCTGATTGAATATTGCATGGCAGTGCCATTTGAAGAAGACTCACTTATGGTAAGGTTTAAAGAATTAAAAAAAATAGTAATTTTACAGTTCAATTTGATTTGCCTGACAAGTATTTTTTTTGTATCACATTGTATTTGTATCATTTGGAATGGTAATTGTTTTCTTTTTCATGAATAAAGCTGCTTTCACCATATCGCGTTTTGCGTTTCCTCTGTTAAAACCACTGCTGCTGGTTTTGTCATTCCTCTCATTTAATACCGTAATTTTCAGCAATACTGAAAATGGCAATGTACCGGATTACAATATTGTCAATGTCAGCAAAAATGATTTGATGATCGGTGGAGGACAAACAAACGACTCGCTGCAAAGATTTGCAAGGTTTTATCTTACAAAGAATGGTTCTTCATATTATCTGGTGAGTTTATCCTTGTTTCCTTCTGAGTTTGAACGGATCTTTTTTTATAAGAAGGCGGGCACCCGTGGAATTTACATCGCTGATAAAAACAATTTTCATAATGATTCGGCACTGTTTTTAACAACTTTAAACAAAGAGCAGGCATGGATTGAATTCCGGGAACTTTATCAGCAGACTAAAGATGCCAATTTATCTACCAGTGAAACAACCAAAAGCGAAATTGTCCGGTCTTCGCCATTCTATAAAGAGGACTTTTTGAATCAACATAAGGGATTGAACTCTCCTACCGGCGAAACAGACCAATGTATGGGTGCAAACATATCCTGTTCGGCCAATGTTTATTCTTTTCCTGCCGGCACAACGGGATCTGCTCCTCCTTCAGTGCTCGGTTATCCCGATTATGGATGTCTCGGTTCAACACCATGCCCGGCCTGGTATTATATGCAGGTAGGCGTAGCAGGAGATATTACCATATTCATATCGCTTTCAATTTTCGATCCGATGGCATCCCCGGATGTCGATTTTATTTGCTGGGGACCCTTTACCAGCCTTACAGACGGTTGTGCCACAGGACTTTCAGGACCCAGCATTGTTGACTGCAGTTATTCCGGCGCAGCAACGGAAACCTGCCATATCGTCAATGCCCAGGTAGGCGAGTTTTATATTCTCCTTATAACAAACTTCTGTCAAAAAGCCGGAATGATAACATTCTCACAAACGGGAGGTACAGGTGTAACCAACTGCAATAATGTCGTACATTGTTCCATGCTTGCCATAACAACGAATACTACACCTTGCGATGAGCCGACAAATACCTTTTCTGTTTCCGGGAACATTGAATTCAGTAATCCATCCCCAACCGGTACTCTGTCAATTACCGATAACACTGCAATTCCACCCATCACACAAACCTTCAATGCTCCTTTTTCAAGCCCATTGCCGTATACGCTGACGAATATTCCGTGCGATGGGGCAAACCATTTCCTGTCCGCTTCATTTTCTGACAGCACCGCCTGTTTCCTTACACAAGATTTTGTTGCACCTCAGGCAACGTGTCCCCAGGCACAAATAAGCGGAGGGGGGGCCATCTGCAACGATGGAATTCAGCAAGCAACAGTTCCTGTTACCTTCATTGGCGGAATACCCCCATTTACGTTTGTTTATGCCATCAATGGAACTAACCAGACTCCTGTAACACATCCCCTCTCTACTCCTTATCAGATATTAACTACCACCCCGGGAGTCTACACGCTTGTTTCGGTCGCAAACCCAAGCTGCCCTATCGGAACAGTTTCAGGAAGCGCTACCGTAACCGTAAATCCCCTGCCAACAGCATCAATCAGCGGATCAACAGTAGTGTGTGCAAATACTTCACCACCCGACATTACGTTCACCGGAGCATCGGGTACTGCTCCTTATACCTTTAATTATACACTCAATGGCGTACCACAATCAAAAACCACCATTGCCGGAAACTCTGTCACAGTTTCGCAACCCACCGGAATCCCAGGCACCTATGTTTATGCCCTCGTGAGTGTAACTGACGCCACATCATGTTCGCGACCACAAACTTTTTCAGCAACGATAACTGTAAATCCGATTCCTGTTATCACCCCCGTAGCGAACCAGGTTTTGTGCCATCAGGCTTCCACTGCTACTGTATTTATCTCCGGATCTGTCCCGGGAACTGTGTATAGCTGGGTCAATTCAAATACCTCCGTTGGTCTTGCTGCCGGTGGAACAGGGAATATTTCTGCATTCACAGTTACCAATACAACGACTGCTCCGGTTATAGCCACTATCACCGTTACACCAACATTTACCAATGCCGGCCTGACATGTACGGGGAACAATGCTTCTTTCAACATCACTGTAAATCCCATCCCGACCGTAAACACTGTAGGAAACCAGGTTTTATGCCATCAGGCTTCAACTTCTCAGGTATTTATCTCCGGGAATGTCCCGGGAACACTGTATAGCTGGACCAATTCAAATACTTCCATTGGCCTACCTTCTGCCGGGTCGGGGGATATTTCTTCATTCACGGTTACCAATACAACTACCGGCCCCGAAACGGCTACCATCAATGTGGTCCCAACATATACCAATGCCGGGTTAACATGTACGGGAACCGCCACCTCCTTCAACATCACTGTAAATCCCATCCCGACAGTCAATATGATGGCCAGCCAGGTTTTGTGCCATCAGGCTTCCACTTCGTCAGTAATTATCTCCGGCAATGTCCCGGGAACTGTATATAGCTGGGTCAATTCAAATACCTCCGTTGGCCTTGCTGCCGCTGGAACTGGGAGTATTTCTTCATTCACAGGTACCAATACAACGACTGGTCCTGTTACAGCCGTTGTCGTCGTTACCCCTACGTTTACCAATGCCGGCCTGACGTGCACGGGGAACACTGCTTCTTTCAGCATCACTGTAAATCCCATCCCGACCGTCAACACTGTAGGAAACCAGGTGTTATGCCATTCTGCTTCAACTTCACAGGTATTTATCTCAGGGAATGTTCCGGGAACACTATATAGCTGGACCAATTCAAATACTTCCATTGGCCTACCTTCTTCCGGAACGGGGGATATTTCTTCATTCACGGTTACCAATACAACTACCGGCCCCGAAACAGCTACCATCAATGTGATCCCAACATTTACCAATGCCGGGTTGACCTGTACAGGAACTGCCACTTCTTTCAACATCACCGTAAATCCGATCCCGACAGTCAATACGATGGCAGATCAGGTTTTGTGCCATCAGGCTTCCACTTCGTCAGTAATTATCTCCGGCAATGTCCCGGGAACTGTATATAGCTGGGTCAATTCAAATACCTCCGTTGGCCTTGCTGCCGCTGGAACAGGGAGTATTTCTTCTTTCTCTGTTACCAATACAACGACTGGTCCGGTTACAGCCGTTGTTGTCGTTACCCCAACGTTTACCAATGCCGGCCTGACGTGCACGGGGAACACTGCTTCTTTCAACATCACTGTAAATCCCATCCCGACCGTCAACACTGTAGGAAACCAGGTTTTATGCGATCAGGCTTCCACTTCGCAAATAATTATGTCCGGAAATGTCCCTGGAACACTGTATAGCTGGACCAATTCAAATACTTCCATTGGCCTTGCTTCTTCAGGGTCGGGGGATATTCCGTTATTCGCAGTCACCAATACCACCACCATCCCCCAAACGGCAACCATCAATGTGATCCCAACGTTTACCTATGCCGGGTTAACCTGTACAGGAACTTCCACTTCGTTCAGCATCACCGTAAATCCCATCCCGATAGTCAACGCGGTGGCAAACCAGGTTTTGTGCCATCAGACTTCCACTTCTCCCGTCATTATCATTGGAAATGTCCCGGGAACTGTATATAGCTGGATCAATTCAAATACCTCCATTGGTCTTGCTGCCGCCGGAACAGGGAGTATTTCTTCTTTCTCTGTTACCAATACTTCTACTATTCCTGTTGTTGCCACCATCATGGTAACTCCTGCCTATACAAATGCGGGGTTAACCTGTTCCGGAAACCCAATATCTTTCACTATTTCCGTCAATCCTTTGCCTGCACCAACAATTACTGGTGCCGGAACCAACTGTCTGAATTTATCAGGCACCTACTCAACTGAAGATACCCAGTTTAATTATCTCTGGAATGTATTATCAGGTGGAACAATAACTTCCGGTCAAACTACCAAGCAAATCGACGTGTTATGGAATGCCATTGGCACGCACAACATCACTGTTAATTATGTTGATCAGCATGGCTGTACGGCCGCTTCCCCTACTTTAAAACAGGTAACAATAAATTCGTTGCCTACTCCAAGTATCACAGGTGCTGCATTTGTTTGTGCCGGTGAAACCAAAACCTATCAGACTCAGGCTTTGGCACAATCCTATTCATGGGGGCTCCCCTCTTCGGGAATTACTGTAATTTCAGGAGGAGGAGTGCTTGATGATCAGGTAACCATCAGATGGGATGTTGCCAATGTATACAATATCAGTGTGAACTATATAATCAGTACCGGATGTACTGCCGTTGCCCCATCGAATTTTTCTGTGACTGTCAATGCGCCACCCACCCCTCAGATCACCGGAATAACGCCTGTTTGTGCCCTTGCAGCGCAAAACTATTCAGTGACACCAATCGTAAGCGGACATCTTTATAGCTGGACCGTTGCCGGTGGTACCATTCAATCGGGTCAGAATGCAAACACTGTTCGGGTATTTTGGGAAAATTCGACTTCAGGATCTCTTGATCTTACTGAAACGATCAACTATTCCGGGATATCTTGCTCAGCTCCGGCACCTACTTTTCCGATTGTTCTCAATCCCTGGCCTATTGCTGCAGGTAGTATTGCCGGCCCGATTTCTGTTTGTAAATCCTCTACAATCAATTATACTGTACCTTCTATATTATATGCAACCTCATATCAATGGGTTTATACCGGAACAGGGGTTAATATTACCAACAATGGAACTTCAACCATCTCTGTCACGTTCACATCTACTGCAACCAATGGAACACTTACCGTGAAGGGTGTGAACAATTGTGGAGACGGACCGGTTTCTCAGCCGCTGGATATTGCTGTTCATAACCTTCCGCAGGTATCGTTTATTTCCTGCAATGATGTAGTGACTACCCCAGGAGCAAAAAAGATAACCCTGAAGGGAGGAACACCTTTCCTGTCAGGACAGGGTGTGTATTCGGGGAACAGGGTAAGCTACAATGCCATCTCGGGTTTTTATGAGTTTGATCCGTTTGGCGCAAGTTCTGGAGCATATCCTGTTACATATACCTATACCAATACTTTTGGGTGCACTGATGCAGCAATAGTAAATATCACCGTCTCAAACTCCTCATTTACCTGTAATGGAGATTTTACCGATGTAAGAGATGGTAAGAAATATAAAACAGCCTCCCTGGTTGGCCGTTGCTGGATGGCGCAAAACCTGAATTATGGAACTGCTTTAGTCAATTCCCCCATACCACCCCAGTCCGACAATTGCGTGGCCGAAAAATACTGTTCACCGGCCGATGTGAGTTGTTCCACCAATGGCGGATTATATCAGTGGGATGAATTGATGGATTACGCCGTTGCTCCAGGTGCAAAAGGACTTTGTCCTCCAGAATGGCATATACCCACCGAGGTCGAATGGCAGCAGTTAATCGATAATCTCGTAATGGGTATAACCGCGCCCGATGCCAATGCCACTGTTGCTCCCGAATTGACAGATCCTTTTCTCCTCAATGGATTTAATGCTTTGTTGGGGGGCTTTAAGTACCAGGATAACACCTGGGCATTTCATACCGGTTCGAATAAGGCAACCATGTATTGGACCTCTGCGGTTAGCGGCACAGATCGCGCTTTAGCGCGCGGATTGAATGTTTTCACACCGAGTATTTCAAAATATACCTCCAGCAGGGCAAATGCATTCTCAGTTCGATGTGTGAAGGATTGATTTCTTTTAGTTGTAACTTTACAAGACTTTTTGAACTTGTGAAAGGATGAATCTCCGGGTGCATTTATTCCGAATTTTGGTTGTATTGATGATTCTCAGTTTTCCCCTGGAATCCAGATCACAATTGGGGGTCAATACAGGGACAGCAATCAGCATGACTCCGCTCCAATTTGTTCAGACCTATCTGGCCGGAACTGGTGTTACCGTTTTAAATGCCACCTACAATGGCTCATCCGAGCCTCTTAACAGCGCCTTGCGCATCCCGCTGAAATACCGTGATCAGATAGGATCATTTACGGCAACAGGTGGTGCTCAGACACAACTCGGCATCGAAGGAGGTGTTATCCTGTCAACCGGCTATGTTTTTAAAGCAAAATCTCCGGCAAATCCCTCTGATGACATGGAAGGAACAAATCAGCCTTTTGAAGGAGATGGCGATCTTTACATCATTGCCAATAAGATAATCAATGATAAATCGATCCTGGAATTTGATTTTATACCTCAAACGGATGTCATCACTTTCAGATATGTATTTGCATCTCTTGAGTTTGATGATTTCTGTACTTCAAATTTTAATGATGCTTTCGGCCTTTTTCTGAGTGGACCAGGAATCGCGGGAGGCCTGGGTTTTGCAAATGATGCAGTCAACATTGCTTTATTACCGGGTGGCACCAATTATGTGACTATTTTCAATATATGCGCTGCCGACGTCGGCAATACAGGGAATGGCGTTTATTCATGGTGGAATGCCCTGAAAGAGTACTTTTCATACCACAGGTTTTCCTATGTTCTCTCTGCAACTTATTCTGTTACCTGTAATCTGACGTACCATATGAAATTTGCCATCGGTGATGCATTTGATGGTTCTTATGATTCAGGTGTTTTCATTGAACAGAACAGTTTCTCGAGCAATAATATGGTTGGATCCACTTCGTTTTCCAATCCCCTTACCGGGGAATATCTGGTGGAAGGATGCGGAACTGCATCACTCGTTTATGAGATCCCCAAATCCCAGGCTACTGATTATGTCATTAATTTAACCATCGATCCGGCAGGGACTGCTACGCAGGATGATATCCTGCCAAATCCTTTTCCAACGCAGGTTGTCATTCCGGCAGGACAACTCCAAACCCCTCCGATCCTGATACAAGCTGTAGCGGATGGCCTCACCGAACCCATTGAAAACCTCATCATTTCAGCAACTGCAAACACATGCACTGTGGGTAATGCCGTAACAACCGAATTGTGGCTAAAAGACTTACCCGCGCTTTCAGTCAGTGTTGAGAGCAAAACGATTTGTGCCGGCACCCCCGTTACCCTCACGGCCTTGGTCACTGGCGGACAACCCATCTTGCCATCCAACACTTTTAATTATCTGTGGAATACAACGGCAACCACCCAGGCCATAACCCTGACTCCTCCGCCCGGTCACACAAATTATACTGTTGATGTAACAGATGCCTGCAATCAAACCGCCTCCACATCAGCATACATCGATGCTGGCAGCGTCCCGGTCCCGACAGGTCCAATTACCGGGCTGAATCAGGTTTGCACACCTGTAACAGGGATAACCTACACCATTCCGCCCATGACCGGAGCTGATTTTTACACATGGACCGTTCCGGCCGGCGCAACCATCATCTCCGGGAGCACCACAAATTCGATTACTGTTGATTTTTCTGTTGCTGGAGCTTCAGGTTCCATAACCGTAAAGGGAACCAATAACGTTTGTGGTGAAGGACCAACAGAAATTATTGCAATTGTAGTGGCTCCTAGTCCCCAACCCGCCGGATCCATTACCGGACAAAACAATATTTGTACCCCTGCCGGCGGGGTTTCTTACTCCATTCCAGCCATCGTAGGCGCTACCACTTATGTATGGACAATTCCTGCCGGTGCATCCATTACTTCCGGGTCAAATTCAAATACCATCCTTGTTGATTATGGCATATCGGCTGCTTCCGGAACAATAACTGTTTTTGGGCAAAGCGTAACCTGTGGTGCCGGACTACCTTCAACTCTGGCGGTGAGCATCCATCCGTCTCTGCTCCCTGCCGGTGCAATTGCAGGAATAACTACCATTTGTACCCCTGCCACCGGGATCAACTATTCCATTTCACCCATTGCCAACGCCGATTCTTACATCTGGACATGGCCATCCGGTGCATCCATAACAGGAGGAAACGGTACCAATGTGGTTACGGTCGATTTCATTCCTACAGCCGTCTCCGGTACGATCAGTGTGAAGGGTCACAGCAACTATTGCGGTGATGGAATACCATCCTCTCTTGCGCTGTCTGTTCACCCTACACCCCAAGCTGCAGGATCGGTTACCGGGCCAAGCCCCGTTTGCCAGGGAACCGCAATCCTGAGTTATTCCATTGCACCGCTTGCCTATACAACCTCTTACGATTGGTCGATACCTGCCGGAATATCCATCGTGAGCGGCGCCGGAACAAACCAGATCAATTGTTTGTTTACCACATCCGCCATTTCAGGAGTTTTTTCAGTGAGGGGATACAATGCGGAATGCAGTTATGGCCTGCCTGCCATTAAACCGGTCATCGTTAACCCATTGCCCGGAGCAGCCGGGCTGATTACGAGTCCCACCGGTGCTGTTGTTTGCCAGGGAACATCCGGAGTGCCCTATATGATTAATCCGATCGCAAATGCAGCAACCTATTTTTGGAATTTCACAGGAACCGGCAGCACTTTAACAAACAATGGGACAACCTTGCTGATAGATTTCTCCCTTGCTGCAACTTCAGGGAACCTGAAAGTGACCGGACAGAATGGCTGCGGTGACGGGCAGGAATCACAGGTGTTTCCTGTTACAGTAAACCTGAAGCCGACAGCCGATTTCCTGACTTGCAACGACCTGAAAACAACCAAAAACGGCCGCCCGATCATCCTTAAAGGTGGTCGCCCGTTTGGGACGGGAGGAGTATATAGCGGAACCGGAGTATTCCAGGTCAGCCCGGGCATCTTCGTGTTCGATCCCGCTGACAATAGCGTAGTGGGCGGTGGCACTGTCAACGGCATTGATTATAACATCACCTACCGTTATACCAATGTTTATAACTGCTTTGATGAAAAGTCAAAAACTGTCTCGGTATTTATATCCAATGCAAACGATCCATGCCCGGGCACCGTTAAAGATTACCGCGATAATCAAAGTTATCCCACCTTCTTCGCAGGTTCAGGTATTAATGCAAGATGCTGGACAGCCTCCAACCTGAATTATGGCAGTTTTACTGATCAAAACCAACCTCAAACCGATAACTGTTTACACGAAAAGTATTGCCGAAACAATCTTGCTGCCCAGTGCAACCTGTATGGCGGGTATTATCAATGGGGTGAACTGATGCAATACCAGGCAGGTTCTGTTTATCAGGATATCTGTCCTCCGGGATGGCATGTTGCAACAGCATCTGAATGGGACAATCTGATCAACTCCTGTCTTGGTAACAGTATGGCAGGCAGCACTTTGAAAGACACCTTGAATACCAATAATTTCCACGGGCTTCTTAAGGGTATGTTGTATCAGAATAGTACCTGGGCTTTTGGTTCCGGATCAACTATCGGTTCGATGTTCTGGACTGCTGATCCCAATTCAACCGAATATGCCACATCGCGGGGGCTGAATATCTTTAATCCCAGTGTCTCATTTTATCGTTCACTTCGTTCAAACGCCTTTCCGGTAAGGTGTGTCAGGAATTAATTTAAAATTAAAATATAACTATCTGACAATCTGCTAATTTTGTCACTCGTCACTAGTCATTTGTCACTCGTCATTTGTCATTTGTCACTTTTATGAAAATCCTGTTAATCGAAGACGAAAAAGAGTTATCATGCTCCATTACGGAATATCTGCAAAAAGAGAGCTATCTGTGTGAAGCTGTGCTCACTTTTGACGATGCGATTGAAAAGATCAACATGTACCAGTACGATTGCATCATCGTGGACATCAATCTTCCTGATGGAAGCGGACTAAACGTAATCCGGGCGCTTAAAAAAAACAAATCGGAAACCGGTATCATTATCATTTCTGCAAAAAATTCCCTGGATGACAAGGTGTCCGGTTTAGGGAT
The DNA here is from genome assembly GCA_903925275.1 of uncultured Bacteroidales bacterium. GTDB lineage: Bacteria > Bacteroidota > Bacteroidia > Bacteroidales > FEN-979 > CAIVAT01. Next base: position 10,023 of record CAIYES010000336.1, on the reverse strand, counting down.
TGGTGCCGACGATTACCTCACCAAGCCGTTTCATCTGCCGGAACTCAATGCCCGTGTTAAGTCCATTATCCGGCGCCGGAGCTTCGGAGGTATAAACGAGATTGTTTTCAACGACATACGCATATTACCCGAGGAGATGGAAGTAACCGTGAACGGCAATTCCCTCGACCTGACTAAAAAGGAATATGCCCTGCTTATCTTTTTTATATCCAACAAAGACCGTGTATTGACCAAGGAATCAATTGCAGAACACCTTTGGGGCGATGAAATGGATATGGCCGATTCATTCGATTTTATATACACACACATAAAAAACCTGCGGAAAAAGATCATGGAAAAAGGCGGAGAGGATTATATCCGAACCATCTATGGAATGGGTTATAAATTTACAGACCGGTAATTTAACGGTCAAGACTGTGAACTGATGATTTTCAAATGAAATTACTTACACGTACTTCCCGATACTACCTGCTTATATCGGTAGTGGTTTTCGTCATAAGCGGATTGATTTTTTTTCGCCTCCTTCATACTATTTTTGAAAAACAACTCGATGAAACTCTTTTTGAAGAAAAACTGCTTATCGAAGAAACCATAAACTTTTCCGACAGTGTTCCCGATTTCCGTTCGGTTTTCGGCCATATGATTGATATCACGATAGTGAATACATCTCATGTAAAAACCGAATATATCAGGGATACACTGATGTACGACCGCGATCTGGGTTCATTTGCCGCTTTCCGCCATCTTTTCGTTGAAAATACCTCAGTTAAGCATAAAGGCTATACCATCAATATTTACAAGCCCCTGAGCGACTCAGAGAAACTTATCACAGAAATTATCCTTATTGTGGTACTTGTTTTTATAATTCTGTTGGTTCTCCTGGTATGGGCCAATTATTTCATCGCACGTCGGGTTTGGATTCCTTTTTATCGAACCATCAGCAATCTCAGCCATTACGAGATCAACCAGGAAAAACCGCTCAGCCTCATGAAAACTGACATCTACGAATTCAACCTGTTGAATCAGGCGCTCGCAAAAATGTCAAAAAAAATACAGCAGGATTACATAAACCTTAAAGAGTTTAATGAAAATGCTTCTCATGAATTATTAACCCCTATCTCGGTTATTAAATCAAAACTTGAACTTTTGATACAAGGGGAAGATCTTGATGAACAACAACTTCAACTGATCAGTTCGGTTTTTGATGCCACTTCGCGCATTTCAAAACTTAACCAGGGACTGTTATTGATCTCCAAAATTGAAAATAACCAGTTCGCGCAGGCTGAAGAGGTCAACATGTCACAAATCATCGATATTACCCTTGAACATTTCGAGGAAATTATTGAACACAGGAAAATTGTTATCACTAAAAAATATTTTCACGAGGTCATATTGAACATGAATCGTACCCTGGCCGAAATTTTAATCACGAACCTTATCTCTAACGCCATCCGGCATAACATTGCTTCAGGTAACATCGAAATAATATTGACCGCTGATTCATTCTCGGTTACAAATACCGGACAACATTTGAAACTGACCCGGCCGGTCTGTTTGAACGATTCAGAAAATCGGAAAGCAATCCTGATTCAGTGGGACTTGGACTCTCAATCGTACAAAAAATTGCCAATCTTTACCAAATGAAAGTAACATACACATACAGTGAAGGTTTACATAAACTGAAAATTTTTCATCTCACTCCATCTCATAAAATGCTCATTCACAAGGAGAAAGAAAATTCAACTCCTTCCGATAAGGATTAAAAGGTGATCATTTTAGTTTTTAATCTCCAAATCAACCTTACTCCAGATTTTCAACAGATTTTGACATCACCTTTGCCACGGAAAAAATATTCCACACCTATGCAAAGATGAGTTATGAAAAAAGCATTGTTGATATTCCTTCTTGGGTTATTCAGTACCATAATTTTTGCTCAAACCAAAACTGAGCTAAAAACTGTAGAACTTCAAAAACCAATTTCTGAATATATCTCAAAGAATTTTGCAGGTTATAACATTGTTAAAGCCTTCAAGGTGGATGAAAAAGGGGTAATAACCTTCGATATTTGTGTCAGTAAGGATACAGACCATGAAAAGCTTTTCTTCGATAAAGATGGAAAATTTGTAAGAAAAGAATCGTGCACCAATGAATGTTGTCAGGGTTCGACAAAAAAGTAATCCTTTAATTAATCTAACGTTTCACATAAAAATCAAAAAAATGAAAAAAGTAATGTTAATTGCAATTGCCGGTATGTTCAGCATGACCATGTTTGCTCAGACACAAGATAAAGCAAAACCGGTTGAGAAGAAAAAAGAACCAGCAAAAACTGAAGCCGTAAATGCGGTTGCTACATCACCTGCAGCAGCTACTGTTGCACCTGCTGCTGAACCAGCTGCCAAATCAGCTGCCAAATCAACTGCCAAACCAGCTGCCAAACCAGCTAAAAAGAACAAAGAAGCAACAAAGACCGAAGCCGTAACACCTGCTGCTACACCTGCTGCTACACCTGCTGCTACACCTGCTGCTACACCAGCCAAGAAAACTGCAGAGACCAAACCTTCAAAATAACTCAAAATAGCTTAAATTTATATAGGCCAGACCGTGCGGTTTGGCTTTTTTTTTACCTTTACTTTCCTTTGATATACAGATGGCACAATCCGATTCTTTCATCCAGATGTTTGATTGCCGGATTTCGATAATCATACTGATTTTGAAGTCAAATCATACAGTTTAAATTGAGAAGGATTCACATTTGAATTTAACATTGGCAATAAAAACAAAATAACTGCGTATATTTACACAAGCTCGATAAACTCCAATATGAAAAAATCAGGAATAATTTCACTGTTCATTGCAATTGTCTTTTTTTCTGCTGCAGGATGCAAAAAAAACGATGGTGGCAATCTCACAGCATCATCTTCGCATAATTCCACAGCCGGTCATAACATGAGTGGCGCTTGTCAGAGTTGTCATATATCAGGGGGCTCTGGTCCGGGCTGGTGGAATGTTGCCGGAACGGTATATTCACAAGATTTATCAACGGTAAGTCCAAACGGTACTATCTATTTTTACGACAATCCTAATGGAACCGGAACCCCTGTTGCAACACTTGAAGTGGATGCAAACGGCAACTTCTATACAAGCAGTTCAATCCTCCCTGCAGGAGGTGCCTATCCTCAGGTGAAAGACGTATCAGGAAATATGCAGATTATGCCGCAACTTTGCACTTCCGGGAATTGCAATGCATGCCATGGAGTGACCACCACTAAAATCTGGGTGAATTAACTTCCTGAAAGTTTGTGATTGCAAAAATTTTTCATGATGAGGTTGTCTCAAAAGGCATTTTTCACCGCAAAGACGCCAAGAAGCGAAAAACAACTTTATTGATTTTCAATTCTTTGCGCCTTTGCGTCTTCGCGGTAAAGAAAGAATTTCAGATTTTTGAGACAGCCTGGTTGACTTTTGAAAAGGCGCCTTCTATTTCGTGATTTTTAAATTTACCGCTGTCAGGATTTCTTCCTCAGCGGTTTTTGCTTTTATCACAAGTTCTTCCGCCTGTTTCATGATTTGGTCGAGGAATACTTTGTCTTTGAATCCGGTTCCGTTAACCTTCACATTCAGGTATGCTCCGATTACCGCCGCGCGCACACACAGCGCCCCCACACCGGCATCGGTAACCGAATTTGGATTCCCGGTTTCAACCATAGCCGCAATAATTTCAAATGATTCGAAAGCTTTCTGCATGGTACGGAACGGCACTTCAATGGCATACCTGGTGGCATCCTGGATAGCTGACGATCGAAATAATTTTTCCTGTTCAGTAGATTTGGCAAGCGCAAATGCATCCATAATTTTATTGAATGCACGGGTATCCTCATCAACAAGGTAAAGCAACTCATCCTTCAGTTTCTGTCCTTTTTCTGCCCAGGTCGAAAACTCTTGCCATCGCTCGTCCCAACCTGCCTTATGCGACGAGAGATTGGCAACCATGGTTCCCAGCGACACGCCCAAAGCAGCGATGTATGCCGAAACTGATCCACCGCCCGGAGCTGGTGATTCAGAAGCAGTTTCATTGGTAAAACCTTCGGCTGACATCGTTATCAATTGCTTTTCTTTCGGGTCTTCCAATAAATATTCAATAATCTTTTCTCTTGGATTAAAGGGTTTCAGATCATCAAGTCCAAGAGATTTTACAGCGATTTTAATAATCTCCTCCTCTGAAACACCAACAGAACGTTGCTGCTTTTTCAAAAAGTACTTCCCTGCATCAATCATGGCTTTTTTAGGTACAAGGCCAACAAGTTCCGAACCTGATACCCGCATACCGCGCTCCTGTGCTTTTTCACACGATACCTCAAACGCTTCGTGTACCGATGTGATGCTAATGTTGGTCAGATTGATCGAAACCTGGGCAATACCGTATTCTTCAATGAACCAGCCAATAGCTTTGCAAGCCTTGAGTGCTCCGGGCTCCCATATTTCCTGACCATTTTCATCCTTTTTAATTTTTCCGGTGATGGGATTTCCTTCGCGTACCGGACGACCCTTGTCCCGAATATCAAATGCCACGGCATTGGCACGGCGGGTGGAAGTCGTATTCAAATTGATATTGTAGGCGACTAAGAAATCGCGTGCCCCAATTGCAATGGCACCGGTTCGCGGATTGAATTTTGCCGGACCAAAATCAGGTTTCCAATGCGGATCCTCCAATTTTGTGGATAACCCTTCGTATTCGCCCGAGCGGCAATTGGCTAAGTTACGTCGTTCGTCAGTCAATGCTGCACGCTCATAGCAATATACCGGTATTTCCAACTCTTTCCCAACCCGTTCGGCCAATTGATGGGCATATCTGGCTGTTTCTTCCATGGATATGTTTGAAATCGGGACAAGAGGACAAACATCTGTACCGCCAAAACGAGGATGCTCCCCATGATGTTTGCTCATATCAATCACCTCCGATGCTTTCCTTATCGCCATGAATGCAGCTTCAATAACGGCTTCAGGTGTTCCGACGAAGGTCACAACCGTGCGGTTTGTCGCTTTGCCTGGATCAACATCCAACAGTTTTACACCTTCCACTTTTTCAATTTCGTCCGTAATTGTTTTGATAACGCTCATGTCGCATCCTTCCGAAAAATTGGGAACACATTCGATCAGTTGTTTCATAGGAAATGGTGATTTGGTGAAATGGTGAAATGGTGAAATGGTGAAATGGTGTTTTTTTTATTTTAGCTTTTTTTTGCAAAAATAGCTAATTCCGACAAGATTTCCAGAATTCACTATTTCACCATTTCACCATTTCACCATTTTAGTTAACTTTGTCATATCTTTCAAAACCCTCTCCCCCATGAAAAAATTTCTCCTTTTATTGTTCCTGCCTATGTCGTTGATCCTGACCCAATGCAAACAAACAGACCATTCCGGTCAACCAACTTCAGTACAAGTTATCAAACAAAGTCCGATCGACTCCATACTAAGCAAACTAACAAAACAATTTGCCGGGACCCATAAAACCCGGATGGAAAAAGGGGTCAAGCAATGTGCTGCACTTTGGAAAGCGTCGGATGGAAACGAAAAAGATTTCGAAAATTTTTGTTTACAGTATTTTGTCAATGATCCCGAAAAACTGGACAAACTCTTCCAGCGGTTAAGCAATAATTTCGAGTCGGTGTTTGGCCATTATAACATGGTCAGTCTCGACCTGAAACGTGGAATGCAACTTGATATTGGCGAGATGCTTGACGTCGATCAGATCTTTGCCGCCTATGAACCGGGGGCTCATTTCAATGATGATTTCTTCAACAACAAACTTGCGTTTGTTACAGCACTTAATTTCCCCTTTTACTCACTGAAAGAAAAAGAAGAGCTGGGACCAAAATGGAGCCGGAGCGAATGGGCCTATGCCCGCATGGGCGACATGTTCACAGCCCGCGTGCCTGCTGAGGTGAATGTTAAAATTGCTGAAGCACTTACTGCTGCCGACAATTACATCTCGAATTACAATATCTATATGGGAAATCTGCTCGATGATCAGCAAAAAACCCATTTTGCCAAAGAAATGAAGCTGATCTCTCACTGGAATCTGCGCGATGAATTGAAAGCCAACTACAACAAAAGTGAAGAAGGATTGCTAAAACAGAAAATGATCTACCAGGTGATGCTGAGGATCATCAACCAGGACATTCCGGAAAGTGTAATCAATAACCCTGCATTGCAATGGAATCCCGTCACCAACAAGGTCTTTAATAATGGCTCCGAAGTTGCCAACACCCGCGAACCTGATACACGCTATGCAATTCTTCTCAACAATTTCAACGTGATGAAATCCATGGATCCATACACACCAATGTATCCGTCATTCATCATGCGTTCATTTGACGGCGGTATGGAACTACCCGAGGAACAGGTGGAGAAATTGTTTACCGATTTATGTTCATCCCCGGAAGTTAAGCTGGTTGGTGACCTGATTAGCAAACGGTTGGGACGACCATTGCTGCCATTCGATATTTGGTACGACGGTTTTAAAGCCCGCAGCAGCATGAATATGGAGTTGCTCGATAAAACTACCCGGGCTAAATATCCCGACACCAGGGCTTTTGAATCAGATATCCCGAATATGCTGATCAAATTGGGTTTCAAACCCGATAAGGCCAAAGAAATTGCCTCACACATCACTGTTGACCCTGCCCGTGGAAGCGGTCATGCATGGGGTGCACAGATGAAGGGTGATAAGGCCCATCTTCGCACCCGGATTGGCAAAACTGGTATGGATTACAAAGGTTATAACATTGCCGTTCATGAACTCGGGCACAATGTTGAACAAACGATATCACTTTACTTTGTTGATTACTATATGATGCAAGGTGTGCCAAATACTGCCTTCACCGAGGCTTATGCGTTTACTTTTCAGAAACATGACATTGAACTGCTGGGCATCAAAAACAACGATCCCGACAAGGATGCGCTTGCAGCCATCGACAATTTCTGGATGAGTTATGAGATCATGGGGGTTTCGCTGCTGGATATGAAAGTATGGAAATGGATGTATGCAAACCCAACTGCAACCAAAGAACAGTTGAAAGATATGGTGGTAAAAACGGCAATCGAAATATGGAACCAATATTATGCCCCTGTTTTTGGCGAAAAAGACTCCCCTATTCTTGCAATTTATTCGCACATGATCGACAATCCGCTATATCTGTCAAATTACCCTGTAGGTCATCTAATCGATTTTCAACTTGACCAGTTCCTTCAGGGAAAAAATTTCGCAGATGAGTCAATCCGCATATATTCAGCCGGGCGGCTCATCCCGCAACTCTGGATGAAAAATGCAGTAGGCAGTGAGATTTCAATCAAACCATTATTGGATGCGACTGATGCCGGCTTGAAAAAGCTATCGGTAAGAGCTACTTCCGGATCAAAAAAATAATTTCTTCAGATAACAAAGACATCCTTGTTTTATCTCAGTGAATCACTGTTGATCACTTTTCCATTCAGGATTACCGTCTCAACCTTATTACTTCCATAGGCGTATGGCATAAAGGAGTAGCTGGGAATTGGTACTGTGATAAAAAGATTGGCGATCTTTCCACGGGCAATACTCCCGTAACCGCTGCTCAATCCCATGGCATACGCACTGTTGATGGTCACTGCATGAATGGCCTCCTCCGGAAGCATCCGGTATTTGATGCAAGCCAGGGAAAGGATAAACTGCATGTTTCCGGAAGGGGAAGATCCGGGGTTAAAATCACTTGCCATGGCCACAGGCAGGCCGGCATCGATCATCCGGCGAACAGGTGCACAAACCATTTCCAGAAAAAAAGCGGCACCCGGCAATACCGTTGGCATGGTTTCTGAGCCCAACAGTGTTTCAATCTCCTTTTCATCTGTAAATTCAAGATGGTCTACCGAAAGGGCATTGTATTTGACCCCAACCTGGATTCCTCCTGAGAAATCAAGTTCATTGGCATGAATTTTAGCACGCATCCCATACTTCATACCTGCATTCAGGATGCAGTCGGTTTCGTGAACCGTGAAAAAACCGCGGTCGCAGAATACATCGATATAATCGGCCAATTCCTCTGCAGCAACCATCGGGATCATTTCATTGATCACCATCTCCACAAATTCCCCCTGTCGGCCTTTAAATGCAGCAGGTACTGCATGGGCACCCAGGAAAGTCGGCACAATCGTCAGGGGTGACAATTTTTTCAATTTTCTGATCACCCTGAGCATTTTCAATTCATCTTCAAAAGTGAGCCCATATCCACTCTTGATCTCAACCGCACCGGTGCCAAACATCATGATCTCGTTAAGTCTGTGCAGCGCCTGTTCTACGAGTTCATCTTCGCTGGCATCGTGTAACCGCCTGGCTGAATTGAGAATTCCCCCGCCACGTTTTGCAATCTCCTCATAGCTCAGCCCCTTTATTTTATCAACATACTCGATTTCACGGCTGCCTGCATACACGAGATGGGTGTGACTGTCGCAGAAACTGGGAAAAACCATTTTTCCTTCAGCATCAATTATTTCATATTCAGAATTCCCAGACTCAGTATCAGGAAAAGGCATTTTCCCGAAATCCTTTATCCTGTTTTCTTCGATAAGCAACCAGCCGTTTTTAATGGTTTTCAGCGCTGACATTGACTTACCTGCAACCATCATTTGAGGCTTTTCTTCGACCTGAACAATTTCCTTAATGTTTATTATCAGAATGGGCATAACAGAATATTTTTCAAATACGAAAGTAACCATAAATCGCAGCTCATTCACAAAAGCTGCCCCCTTTCACTGCACCGGCTTTAATCCGGAGTCGAAGAGGATATCCACCTCACCCCTGTTTTTTATGCATTCCATCAGCCTGGTTTTCAGTTTCCAGCATGTCATCTGCCGAAGTTCAACCTGCCGCGAGATTTCATACGTTGATACGGAAGGATTGCTGCATACCATATATACAACCCTGAAGGCCTCTGTGATTGGAATATGACAACGGTGAAAAATCGTATGGGCAGTAGCCGACTCTTCATGTTTGCAGCGCGTACAACGTCGCCCATGTAACGTTTTTCCTTTGCAAAAATTGGTATTTCCGCACTTTTTACAAATGAAACCATTCTCCCACTTTTTATCAGCAAGAAAACGTAAACAATCATCGCTGGTTGAAAAATCACCGGCAAACGACGCAATATCTATATGTTTGACAATAATTGGCATAGCTTTATATAAAATCCAATTGCAAAATTAAAAAAAAATAGTGGTATTTATGCGCTTTATATTAAAATTGTTTCTATCTTTGCACTGTCAATTATAAAATCAGACGAGATGAAACAACTAATTTTTATTTTCCTTTTCCTTGGATCGCTTTCCCTGCATGCGTGCAACAGTGCACCTGGCGATGATAACGGGACTGCAGGCAGCAATGATGGTCAGGTAATTAATCTGACAGCCGAAACATTTCAAAAACTCATTTGGGATTACAAGAAAAATCCACAGGAATGGGTTTTCAAAGGCGACCAACCTTGTATTATTGACTTTTATGCCGACTGGTGCCGCCCATGTAAAATGGTTGCTCCGATTATGGCTGAGCTTTCCATGGAGTATAAAGGTAAGATCAGGATATACAAAGTGAATACTGATGAACAGCGTGAGTTGGCCGGATTATTCAAGATTAGTTCGATTCCTGCCGTGATGTTCATACCAAAGTCAGACAAACCGCAGATATCGGTTGGCGCCATGCAGAAAGCCAACTATATGGATATGATTCAAAAAATATTATTGGTACAAAGTAACTTGAAGAAGTGAACTGATGGTAAGGGCTTAAAGTCTTTGTCGTTACCATCAAATAGTAAGGGTTCAAAATTTTGAGCCCTTACCTTAGAACCTGAGACTTCTTTATTAATGAATAAAAGGAATCCTAAATTCAAGTAATTAATGCAACTTTTTACGAGGAAAAATACTTAATATTTTTCAAGACAAAGGAGAAGGAAAAAATCCTTCCCCCTGTCCTGATGGGTAAAGTTTAATTTT
>CAIYES010000335.1 GCA_903925275.1 uncultured Bacteroidales bacterium | reverse complement strand
GTATAAAAAACCGTTTTCAGATCCAGCCGCGTCTGCCAATTTCGCCATATCCCCATGTCCATTAATACTGTTCGATAAGGCCAAAATATTCAGCCAGTTGTTCAATAGAGTAAACAACAGGGATACCAATCTCATTGGCCAGTGCGGTCTCCATGTCGGCTCCTACCGATTCTCCCGGCATCCGTAGCACTACGTCGCACGCTCGTAGCCAGTCAAAATCAAGTTGGAGCCAAAACTCTCCATCCCTGGGCTTTTCTGCATCCAGGAAATAGTTATACAGTGGGCAGTATGGGTTTGCTCCCAGGTCGATAATCTTGTTACCCATTTCGAATGAATTTCGGACGTTTTGCTCCTTGTCTCCTATGGCCAATGGCGAGGCTATGTAAACTTTTACCTTCATACGTTGGTGGGTTGGGGATGGGTATCAATAACGCAGCAATGTAACAGGAATGCGTAGTTAGCAAGGTCCAGGATGGAGTCTAATACAGACTCATTCACAGGACTTTTATCAGAGTTAAGCAATACGCCCAGGCGGGCAAGTTTAACCCCGATAAGATTCGCGGTTACGAGCTCCGGAGTAGTGTTTAAGATACCAGCCACAGATTTGAAATTACTCAGCGCGTCGGTGTTGGCATAATCTGTATTCTTCTTGGTCAATATATATGCCTGCTGCTGGGTAAATTCGGCAAATAATTCAGTGAGTCTTTGTTGTGTCATTTTGTATCCTCCCCGTGTAAGTGTTTCTTGGATGGGTTATGAAATTCCTTTGGAGTAACTTTAACTTGCGTATGGGTTTCGTCGGTCCATTCGATTGTGACCATTTCAAATGCTTGCTGCATATACTTTTTGCGCTCATTCAGCATTGACTTTGCAATTAACCATGCTCTTTCTTCCGATTGGGATACCAACAACGGCACATTGTTGCTTGCTGCCTCGATTCCCGCCAGTGCGGATATCGAACATTGTTCTAAATAATCCTGGTCTGTCATATGTCAGTGTAATTTGTCAATCGTGTCGGTTTCTTCATGTCTGTATTTATAAAATGATTTGATAATACCTATTTTGTACTTCCCTACCCACTCACCGGTTTGCGCCGGGTTCCTGCTGGTCCAAACCAGTGCCATAAATAACAGTACCACGAACATCATTTTGATTGCCAGGTACGCGAACTCCATTATTTTTTTCATGTTCTGCATATTCAGTCATTGATTCGAGCCACTGCTGGGTGTCGAGTTCGTACAGGTTCTCACATGAGAACCTGTACTTGTCGCGGATGAATTTGTCGGGAGTCATATTAAAACGGTAATCCGTTACCAGCATCACTGCTGGATGGAATTATCTCAGCGTCAGATATGGGTTCCTCTGCAGGGTAAACCGGCCGGTCCTGTATGGGATCTTCTGTATTCGCACTACTTCGGGGGACATGAACCTCGATTTTACCGGTAAGGAATGCCGGCTTATCTTCCGGAAATTTTAGCCACAGGGCGACGTTCATTAACTTGTCGTCAACCATTGCTTGTCCTGAATAATCAGGTAGGTTATTTTCTGCTGTTTTTTTGGTGTTTTTGAATACGGAGATATCTCCGTTTTTTTTCTCGTATGCCATGGATTAAGGATTTAAAGGGTTTGTGTTAAAAAGGGTATTTATTAAATTCAAGCTGTAGCCCCTTATCGGCCACGTTAATG
>CAIYES010000334.1 GCA_903925275.1 uncultured Bacteroidales bacterium | reverse complement strand
TGCTCAGCAAGTTTTCCAATAAATACCGAATAGGACATTCCGTAAGCGCGTACTCCGGCATTGATACGTGTAATCCAAAGTCCACGGAAGTTGCGCTTCTTTGTACGACGATCGCGGTAGGCATAACACAATCCTTTTTCAACTGAATTTTTCGCAACGGTAAGGACATTTTTTCTTCTTCCGAATTGCCCTTTAGCCCGCTTCAGGATTTTTTTCCTTCTCTCTCTCGAGGCGACTGAATTTACTGATCTTGGCATAGTTTTGGTTTTTTACGTCAGCGCCCCGATTCCGGGAACTTTTGAAGCTGACCGCAAGTTAAATAATAAAAAATTAACCCTGGAGCATCTCTTTTACATTGGCTGCATCGGCCTTGTCAACCATGGTTGAATACGTAAGATTACGTTTTCGTTTTGTGGTTTTCTTGGTCAGGATGTGGCTTTTGTAAGCATGCTTCCTTTTGATTTTACCGGTTCCCGTAAGAGCGAATCTTTTTTTGGCGCCGGATTTGGTCTTCATTTTTGGCATGTTACTGGTTTTGATGATTAGATATTAAAATATATGCGTTGTGCGATAGAGACGCATTGCAATGTGTCTCTATCACGGTTTTATTATTTTTTTGGTGTGATGATCATGATCATTCGTTTACCTTCAAGACGTGGCATTTGTTCTATTTTGCCAACATCTACCAGTGCCTGGGCAAATTTTAGCAATATTAATTCCCCTTGTTCCTTGTAGATGATTGAACGCCCCTTGAAAAAAACATCAACTTTTACTTTAGCACCCTCTTTCAGAAACTTGAGTGAATGGTTAAGTTTGAAGTTGAAATCATGTTCATCAGTATTGGGTCCAAGTCTGATTTCCTTAACCACAATTTTTGCAGTTTTGGCCTTCATTTCTTTCTGCTTTTTTTTAAGCTCGTAAAGAAACTTTTTATAATCGATCACCTTGCAAACAGGAGGATTTGCGGTAGGTGAAATCTCGACCAGGTCAAGACCTTTTGTTTCAGCAATATTTAGTGCTTCACGGATATTATAGATGCCTTGTTCTATGTTTTCACCAACAACCCTTACAACAGGGGCTTTGATCCATTGGTTGATATTATAGGGCTCTTCCTTCTTCCCGGGTTTCGGATATCGTCTCGGGCCGCTAAATTGTGTTACTATTGTTATATCTCCTATATTTGGTTAATATTACGGTTAATTATAGAGTAGAAACGGATTTTAAACCCGTCTCTATGAAATATTACGAATTAATTTCTCCCAGTTCCCTCTGCATTTCTTCCTGAACAAACCGGATAAAATCTCCGATTTTCTGAGGCCCTAGGTCTCCTTTGCCATGTTTACGCACCGATACTGTTCCTTCGCTTTCTTCGCGTTCTCCCACAACAAGCATAAAAGGGATTTTCATCAATTCAGCGTCACGGATTTTCTTTCCGGCCTTTTCATTGCGGTCGTCAATCAGGGCGCGAATTTCGGAATTATTTAGCAAATTTAAAACATTTTTTGCATATTCCTGATATTTCTCACTGATTGGCAACACAATAGCCTGGTCGGGAGCCAGCCACAGGGGAAAATTTCCGGCGGTATGTTCAAGTAGCACAGCTACAAACCGCTCCATTGAACCGAAGGGTGCCCGATGAATCATCACCGGACGATGTTTCTGGTTATCATTGCCAATGTATTCCAATTCAAACCGTTCAGGTAAATTATAATCGACCTGAATGGTTCCCAACTGCCATTTTCTTCCGAGAGCATCTTTGACCATAAAGTCCATCTTGGGGCCATAGAATGCGGCTTCACCAAGTTCTATCACAGTGTTCAATCCGCGCTCTTCTGCAACTTCCATAATTGCTTTTTCGGCTTTTTCCCAATTTTCATCGGTTCCGATATACTTTTCCTTATTTGCAGGGTCGCGCAATGAAATTTGAACAATAAATTCGGTGAAATTAAGGGCTTTAAAGATCAGCATAACGATATCCATGACCCCTTTGAACTCGTCTTTCACTTGTTCAGGTGTGCAGAAAATATGGGCATCGTCCTGGGTAAAACCACGAACACGGGTCAGTCCATGCAGTTCCCCGCTTTGTTCATACCTGTAAACTGTTCCGAATTCGGCAAGCCGGACCGGTAAATCGCGGTAAGATCTGGGTTTTGTTTTATATATTTCACAATGGTGCGGACAATTCATTGGTTTAAGAAAGAACTCTTCGCCTTCAACGGGTGTTGAAATTGGCCTGAATGAACTTTCACCATATTTTTGGTAATGACCCGAAGTTTTGTATAATTCCACATTCCCGATGTGAGGACAGATAACTTGTTGGTAACCTGCTTTTTTCTGTACCTTTTTCAGGAACATTTCAAGTCGCTCACGAAGCTGTGCGCCACGAGGCAACCATAATGGAAGACCAAGTCCTACCTTTTGTGAAAATGCAAATAATTCAAGTTCCTTACCTAATTTGCGGTGATCTCTTTTTTTAGCCTCCTCCAAAAAAACGAGAAAATCGTCAAGTTCTTTCTGCTTCGGGAAGGTAATGCCATAGATGCGTGTCAACTGTTTACGCTTTTCATCTCCCCGCCAATAAGCACCGGCTATGCTAAGAAGTTTTACGGCTTTGATGAACCCGGTATCGGGTATATGAGGCCCCCTGCATAAATCTGTGAATTTTCCTGATTCATAGAATGTTATCTGGCCATCATCAAGGCCTTGCAGCAGTTCAATTTTATATTCATCACCCTTCGCAACGAAATAGTCAAGGGCATCAGACTTGGCAACATCTTTCCTTAGAAAATTCTGCTTTTCCTTAGCTAATTCAAGAAACTTTTTTTCAATTTTTGGAAAATCATCAGAGGAGATAGTATAACTGCCAAAATCTATGTCGTAGTAAAAACCATTTTCAATGTCGGGACCTATTCCGAATTTAACGCCCGGATATAGCAATTCAATGGCTTCGGCCATCAAATGAGCCGAAGAATGCCACATAGCAGCTTTTCCTTCAGGGTCGCTCCAGGTGTGCAATCTGATTCGTGCATCCGTTGAAATTGAACGGGTTGCATCCCAGATATCATCATTTACCTGGATTGAAAGGACATTTCGTGCAAGTCCGTCACTTATGCTTTTAGCAATTTCAATTCCTGTAACTCCTACCGGATACTGACGAATCGAATTATCGGGTAATGTAATATTAATCATGTAGCAATGCAAGGTTTTGAGGGGTGCAAAGGTACAAATATTAATTTAATTCCCAATTACTTTAAACTCGGTACGACGATTATTTGCGCGGCCTTGTTCGGTTGCATTGGAATCGATGGGCTGACTGAAGCCATAGCCTGTATGCGTGAGCCGGGTCGCGGCAACACCGTGCCGGATCAGATATTCATAAACAGCATTGGCCCGGTTTCCCGACAATTCAAGGTTATGCGCCTCTGAACCGATGTTGTCGGTATGACCACTGAGTTCAATTCTCAATCTTGGATTTTTCTGCAGGAGTCCCAGTAGCCTCTGAAGTTCAACAATTGATTCATCTTTCAGAACAAACAGGTCTGTATCAAAGAAAATATTTTTCAAAACCACTGCTTCCCCTACCCTTATAGGCTTCAGTGGAATATTTTTAATAAAAGGTGTTTTTTTTGAATTTGTCCCGGTCAGGGAGAAATTATCTGAATAAAACAGGTACCCATCTTTGGAAACATTCAGGGCATAATTTCTTTCGGAAGGTAAGATAAGAAAAAATTCACCTGTAAATCTGTCAGAATTGGACTCTGCCAAGGTTTTAGCAGAACTCAGATCAATGAGTTCGAACCTTGCATCTAATTTTACTTTGGTTTCTGCATCATATACAATGCCTTTAAAATAGGTTGTAAGCAATGGCTGTGCTTCTTTGTACAAAGGGAATTTGTAAATATCCTGCCGCCCTTTGCCACCAAGTTTATCAGAAGAAATATAGGCCAGGTTTCCTTTTGCGTTAACCACCAACGTAATTTCATCGGCATAGGTATTAATTGGATACCCCATATTGACAGAGCGTTTCCATTGTCCATTTACATCCTTCCGTGAATAAAAAAGATCCAAACCACCCATGCCAGGCAGCCCTTTTGACGAAAAATAAAGTGTTTGATCATCGGGGTGGATAAACGGGGCCATCTCTTTATCGCGGGTATTGATTGAATCGCCCAGGTTAACAGGTGTACTCCACTGTTCATCAGGACGAAGCTCTGTTTTCCATATATCAGAACTCCCTTTGCCACCAGGGCGGTTGCTGGCGAAATAGAGTGTTTTCCCGTCGGAAGACAGCGATGGTTGTGAATCCCACTGTGGTGAATTGACAACCGGACCCAGATTTTCAGGCTCTGACCACCGGTCACCGAATCGATGGGACCAATACAGGTCACACCTGCCATAGCCATCAGGACGCTCACAGGCAGCAAAAAACAGCAATTTACCATCAGGAGAGATGCACAGTGCCCCTTCATTTCCATGAGTATTGATCGGCGGGCCCAGATTCACTGCTTGTAACCAGGTTGAATCGATTCGATAAGCTACATAGAAGTCTTCTTCACCGTTCTGGCTCTTGTCGGATGTTTGTTCATTTATCGGGTTTAACCTGGTAAAATAGAGCATTTCTTCATCTGCAGTGATGGCATTGATATATTCATCATACTGGCTGTTGATGCTGTCGCCCATATTTACCGGGGAAAAAGGTACAGGATGTTCTATGCACCGCAAAGCAAATTCGCAATTCCTTATGCTTGCTAACGATTGCTGTTTCTTCTGTTCCGGGATTTTGTCAATCTCAAGAAACCGCTGAAAATTCAATCTGGCATAGGAATATCTTCCTGAGCTTAGCTGAATGTTAGCCAGAATATAGTAAAGATTCGGAGAAAACGGATTATTGGTCTTAATTGCCTTCTGATAAAAATCTATTGCTTTTTCATATTCACGGTTCTCAACAAAAATATCTCCCTGAAGAATATATGCTTCGGTAAATTCCGGATCCAGTTCTGTCGCTTTCTTTAGATCGTTTAATGCCTTTTCATAATTTTTTGCCTGATAGAAATCGAGTGCTGAGGTAAAGCACTTTTCCGCTCTTTTATTTTGGGTTGAAAGGCGATTCCCCTGGCTAAAACCAATTACAAATGACAAATGACAAATGACAAACGCAATGATAAATCGCTGAGGGATCATGGGATATGCATGTATTTATGGCTTTGAAGGGAAATTCGCCATTTTGGATTTGTGTGGATATAACGAATGATTTCAGGCATCATTGTTTCATGCCGGCTCCATTCTGGTTGAAGATATAGCATGCAAGAGCTGGAGACTAGTTGCGAATTTTCTTCTGCCCACTGAAAATCAGTATTGTCATGAACGATCACTTTCAATTCATTTGCCATACCTGCCAGCGTATTCAGCGGTGGCGCATCTTTTTTCGGTGAAAGGCAAATCCAGTCCCATAAACCACTAAGTGGCTGTGATCCCGTAGTTTCAAGAAATATTCGAATATCAAGCAGGTGCAATTCTTTACAGAGATAGTCCATATTATATAACAGTGGTTCTCCTCCCGTGACGACGATGGCTTTGGCTGGACATGATGCAGCGTGTTGAACAACCATATCGGTCGAAACGGGTGGAAAATCGGCTGCATGCCAGGATTCCTTTACATCACACCATTTGCAACCGACATCACATCCGCCAATGCGAATAAAATAGGCTGCCTGCCCGGTGTTAAATCCTTCACCCTGAATGGAATAAAACTCTTCCATTATAGGAAGGACTTTACCTTCAAGTAATAAAATATCGAAGGACTGTTGCACGGAATTCAAATGATCTCCTTTTTTGCGGCTTTCAGTGTATTCTGAAGTAATGAAACAATGGTCATCAGTCCGACACCTCCCGGGACAGGTGTTATATAGCTGCATTTACCGGCAACCTCATCAAATTTCACGTCTCCTTTCAGTTTGAATCCTGACTTTGTTTCGTCCGAAGGTATCCGGTGAATTCCAACATCAACAACCACGGCGCCTTGCTTGACCATATCGGCTGTGACAAAACCCTGTTTTCCCATGGCAACAATGAGAATGTCTGCCCTGGATGCAATGGTTTGAATATCCTGAGAAAAGCTATGGCACAGTGTGACTGTCCCGTTTCCGGGTTTGGATTTGCGTGAAAGCATTATACTGATTGGAGTTCCCACCGTGTGACTGCGTCCAAGCACCACACAGTTTTTCCCCTCAACATCAATGTTATACCGGTCAAGCAATGTCATGATTCCCATTGGTGTTGCCGGCAGAAAACAAGGCAGGTTCAATACCATTTTACCGATATTGACCGGGTGAAACCCATCAATATCCTTTGCCGGATCAATACGTTCGATAATTTTATGCTCATCAATGTGCCCGGGAAGCGGTACCTGGACAATGAATCCGTTGATATCGTCATCGGAATTCAGGAAATCAATTACATCGAACAGTTTTTCTTCGGTAATATTTGACGGATAGCGATAAACGGAGGAGATGAAACCCACTTCCCTGCATGCCTTTTCTTTGGCAGAAACATATGTCATGCTAGCCGGATCTTCACCAACCAAAACAGCTGCAAGATGAGGCGGTTCAAGGCCTTTGTCAATAAATTGTTCCTTTACCTCTCTGGCAATTTCATTTTTAATTTGTTCGGCAACCAACTTTCCATCAAGCAGTTTCATTTGATTCAGCATTAGTTCATGTTCTTCATATTCCGCATGACATTGGCCATATTTTTTCCTTTATTTGCTGTGACCATTTTCATCATTTTCCGGGTATCATCAAACTGTTTGATTAACCGATTTACCTCCTGGATGCTGGTTCCTGAACCGGCAGCTATCCGTTTCCGGCGACTACCATTCAAAACTGAAGGATTTATCCTTTCATCAGGAGTCATGGAGTGAATAATGGCTTCGATTCCTTTGAATGCATTGTCATCTATTTCAAGGTTCCGCATGGCTTTACCCATGCCAGGAATCATACCAAGCAGGTCTTTCACGTTGCCCATCTTTTTTATCTGCTTGATCTGAGCAAGGAAGTCATTGAAATCGAACTGATTTCTGGCAATTTTCTTCTGAAGTTTCTGTGCCTCTTCTTCATCGAATTGTTCCTGAGCCTTTTCAACCAATGATACAATATCGCCCATCCCGAGAATACGGTCGGCCATACGTTCGGGGTAAAAAACATCGATGGCTTCCATCTTTTCTCCAAGACCTACGAATTTTATGGGTTTGTTGACGACCGATTTGATGCTCAGGGCCGCACCTCCACGGGTATCACCATCAAGTTTGGTCAGGACGACACCTTCAAAATCAAGGCGTTCGTTGAATGCCTTGGCTGTATTTACCGCATCCTGTCCTGTCATGGAATCAACAACAAATAAAGTTTCCTGGGGTTTCAGTGTATCCTTTATATTAGCGATCTCATCCATCATTTGTTCGTCGATGGCCAAACGGCCGGCTGTATCGACAATCACAACATTATATCCATTTTCTTTTGCATGCACCAACGACCGCTTTGCAATTTTAACCGGATCATTCGCAGCATCTTCAAAATACACTTCCACTTCAATTTGCTGTCCAAGAATCTTGAGTTGCTCGATAGCAGCAGGGCGATAAACATCACAGGCAACCAACATCGGCCGTTTCCCCTTTTTAGTCTTAAGGTAATTGGCAAGTTTAGCCGAGAATGTGGTTTTTCCCGAGCCTTGCAAACCGGCAACAAGGATAATTGCAGGTTCTCCTTTCAGGTTGAGCTCAGTTTTTTGTCCTCCCATGAGTTCAACCAACTCGTCATGCACAATTTTTACCATCAGCTGACCCGGAGAAACTGCTGTCAATACATTCTGTCCAAGGGCTTTATCCTTAACCTGATCGGTAAATTGTTTGGCAATTTTAAAACTCACATCGGCATCGAGTAAAGCTTTCCTGACATCTTTCAGGGTCTCGGCAACATTTATTTCCGAAATATGGCCATGCCCTTTGAGTACTTTAAATGCTCTGTCTAATTTATCACTTAATCCTTCAAACATTTTATGATGCTTTTTTTATTACAATTTTTTGGGTGAACAGGTAAACGGGTGAACAGGT
>CAIYES010000333.1 GCA_903925275.1 uncultured Bacteroidales bacterium | reverse complement strand
TCGTTTGCAGGCGTTTAGCTTCACCAGTCTTCTCCCCTCGGTTAACCGGGACCATCCCTGGAATTACCTGGATAACCGGCTTGCTCCCGATATAATTGCCGGATTTGCTGACCAGACGGTCATTACCTGGGCTCTTGGCAGGAACATCGGCGATACCCTGATTTACCAGGATGAATCGGGGAAAAAACTAAAAATTATCCTCGCGGGAGGACTGGACAATTCCATCTTCCAGGGAAACATCGTGGTTTCCGACAACCTGCTGCGTTTGTTTTATCCCTCGGCTGGCGGCTCACACGTCATGCTGATTGACGGAGAGGCACTTCCCGGGGATACCCTTGCGCGGCGGCTTGAAATGCTGTTCCGCGACCAGGGCATGATGGTCACCCCCACTTCGTCGCGACTTGCTGCATTTGCTGCAGTTGAGAACACCTACCTTTCGGTATTCCTGCTGCTGGGCGGACTTGGCGTAATGATCGGCACGGTGGGGCTGGGGATTGTGATCCTTCAGAATATCCGCCAGCGAAAAAGCGAATTTGCCGTTTATCTCGCGCTTGGCTTCCGCAAGAAGTTTATCCTGCAGTTGATCATGGCGGAACATGCCATGATGCTGTTGTCTGGCCTGTTGCTAGGGCTGATCTCTGCACTTGCCGGCATTTTGCCATCCCTTGTTTCACCGGGATATGCCGTGCCGGGATTATTCATTTCAGGTATTATCCTGGTCATTTTTCTCAATGGGTTGTTATGGATATGGTTCCCTGCAAAAGCAGCAGTGAAGAACGATCTCCTGCCCGGGTTACGGGATGAATAGCAGGAATTCAAAGTATCAACCAATTATTTACACTTGTTTTTATGCGATCGCTTGAGTTCAAACAATTCCTGCCGGGTTCAATTCCCGAAGCATGGAGGTTTTTCAGCAATCCCGCCAACCTGGGCAAAATCACGCCGCCGGCGATGAATTTTGTCATCCGGTCGGAGGTGCCTGCAAACATATATCCCGGGCTGATCATCATCTACCGGGTATCGCCGGTGGCGGGCATGCCGGTGAAATGGGTCACGGAGATTACCCATGTTGATGAAAACCATTTTTTTGTAGATGAGCAGCGTTGCGGGCCCTATGCAATCTGGCATCATGAACATCATTTTGAAGAAGTGGCCGGTGGGGTGATGATGACAGATAAGCTCTTCTATAAGGTGCCTTTTGGCATTTTCGGGCGCATTGCTGACGGGTTGTTCGTTCACAAAAAGGTGCAGGGGATTTTTGCCTATCGGGCAAAGATTTTGGAGGATTGGCGGGGTGGTTACTATTCACCCCTGTTCAAAAACAGGGGTTGTTAACAATTTGGGGTTAATTATTTTGATTATTTCTGTAATCTATGCGATGTTAACAATTTGTGTTGATTGGTATTCATAAGATGGTTGATTTTATTGTTGTTTTCATAGTTTTCTGACGTTACTTTGCAACAAACAAAAGTGTTGTTGTGAATCCATTCCAGGAGATAGAACGTCTTAAAAAAGAGAACAAAGAACTTCGAAAAGAAGTCGAAGAACTTCGTAAGGAGAACCAGCAATTCAAAGAAATCATAATAACGCTTTTATCTAAAGTTGCTTCTCTTGAAGAACGGCTTGCCCGATACGAAAATCCCAAAAACAGCCGCAATAGTTCTATCCCTCCCAGTCATGATTATTTTCGGCCATCTAAAACGCGAAGCCTGAGGGAACCCAGTGGCAAAAAGCCGGGAGGCCAGCCGGGACATGAAGGCACCACCCTTGAGATGGTAGAAAAGCCCGATGAAATTATTGAACATATCCCTCAATTCTGCAGCTGTTGTGGTCTTGATATAAGCCAGATTCCTGCTGAATTGGTTGAAAGTCGTCAGGAAGTTGTTCTTCCTGTGATACAGCCGGTATTTATCGAACATCAGGCATTTCAAAGAACATGTACATGCGGCAATACCGTGGTTGCTGATTTTCCGGATGGAATAACACCCGGCATCAGCTATGGCCATAATGTTGAAAGCCTTGCGGCCTATATGAACGCCCGTCAATTTGTACCCTTTCACAGGCTGGCCGAAATGTTCCGGTACGTGTTTAATACTCCTATCAGTGAAGGGGCATTAGTGAAAGCAATTAACCGGGTTGCCAAAAAAGCTATTCCTGCATATGAACTCATCCGTAAACGGGCAGAAACCGCTGATGTTAATGGCGGAGACGAGACCGGAATGAGAATAAACGGGCAGAAAGGATGGTTCTGGACACTTCAGGGAAAACTCTTCACCTTCATCATTGCTTCGCTCAACAGAGGTGCCCAAACCCTTTACCAGCATTTTCCCAATGGGTTCGCTTTTTCTGTCCTTGTTCATGATTGCTGGAGATGTTACTTTAAAGTTGCCGCTGTCGCCCATCAAATTTGTTTGGCCCATTTACTGCGCGAATTCAATCATATTAACGACTGTTACAAACTTAAATGGGCAACTGATTTTAAACAACTTCTGGTTGAAACCATTGCCTTTAAAAAGACACTCCTGCCGGAGGATTATCACAAAACATTAAATCAAAGAACGGAATTTGAAAATCGACTTACCAAATTACTTGAAGAACCCATTAAGAAAAAACATCTCTTAGCAATAAGCCTTCAAAACAGATTGGTCAAATATCGACAGCATATCTTGACTTTTTTGTATTATCATCAGGTACCTCCAGATAATAATGGTTCAGAAAGAGCTATCCGAAATGTCAAAGTCAAGCAAAAAATATCCGGCCAGTTCAAATCTGTCTCAGGTGCGGAGTCGTTTGCAATCCTGCGATCGGTAATCGACACCTCCATAAAAAACAACCTGAACCCTTTGCATTCTCTTTCCCAAATTAATGCCCTATATTTGTAGGGGGTGAACAGTTACAAACTTAGCAATTATGGAAACTTCAGAAAATAAATTTGAACAAAGGAATCATTGTGGCAGGAGAAGGCCGAATATCGGGTGGATCATCCTGGGAATTATCGGTTTTACAGCTTTTGCCTTCCTTTTCGGAGCGGTCGTTATGTGGCTCTGGAACTGGCTGATGCCGGCCATCTTCCACCTTGGCGTTATAACCTACTGGCAAGCCGTCGGTCTTGCCATCCTGGGACGGTTGCTGTTTGGCAG
>CAIYES010000332.1 GCA_903925275.1 uncultured Bacteroidales bacterium | reverse complement strand
TTTGCCAATCCGGGTTTTCACTGGATCATGCCGGGCATCGACTTAATGTACCAGGTGAATATTACCGAAAAGATGATCAATGCCGAGCCACAGGAGATCATTACTAATGACAATCTGAATGCCAAAGTGGATGCCCAGGTCTATTTTAAAATTACCAGTGATGAGGAGAGTGTCAAGAATTCACAATACAATGTCAACAGCATTGAATACCAGATTGTAAACCTGGCCCGTACGACACTCCGTAACATCATTGGTACCATGACCCTTAAATCGGCCAACAGCGAACGCGGAAAAATCAACAAAGAGCTCCATGGTACGTTGCTTGATGAGACCAAAAGCTGGGGAATCCAGATCATCCGTACTGAATTAAAGGAAATTGATCCTCCCAAGGATGTTCAGGAAACCATGAACAAGATCGTGAAGGCTGAAAATGAAAAAATTGCCGCTGTCGATTATGCTACTGCTGCTGAAACAAAAGCTGACGGTGAGAAACGGGCTGAGATCAGACGTGCCGAAGGTGTAAAGCAAGGTCAGATCCTCAGGGCCGAAGGCGAAGCACAGGCCATTGCCCTTGTCAATGAAGCTGCCGAAAAGTATTTCATCGGCAATGCACAGGTACTCCGGAAAATACAGGCTTTGGAAACATCGTTGAAAGACAATTCCAAAATCGTTGTTCCGGCCGGTTCCGACCTTGTTAATGTTTTAGGCGATATGGCCGGGATCATTCCTATCAGGGATAAGCCCGATACTAAGTATGCGCCTGTTTAGTCAATGCAATCAATGCAGGCAATGCAAACAATGCAGGCAATGCAAGCAATGCAAATAATGCATTCAATGCAAAAAATGCAAGCAATGCAATCCATTCATTGCTTGCATTGCTTGCATTGTCTGCATTGTCTGAATTGAATTCATTTCATGAATTCAATGTAGGGGAGGACGAATTTTAGGATTTTTTCCACGGAGTCGTCAATGGATAGAAGATCAGTGCGGATTTCTACGTCAGCATGCTGAGGGGTCTCAAAAGGAGCGGTTATTCCTGTGAATTCTTTAATTTCGCCTCGGCGGGCTTTTGAGTAAAGTCCTTTCACATCGCGTCTTTCGCAAACGCTCAGCGGGGCATTTACATATATTTCAATAAAATCATCCTTGCCGATGATGCTGCGTGCCATCTCCCGGATATCCTCGGTGGGGCTTATAAAGCAATTGATGGTAATGATGCCGCAATTGAGGAATAATTTTGAAATTTCAGCTATCCGGCGGATATTTTCATAACGATCGGCATCCGAGAAGCCAAGGTTGCTGTTGACCCCCGACCTGATGTTATCGCCATCAAGAATTTGTGTAAAATATCCACGGCTGAACAATTCCTTCTCCAAATGGTTGGCCAGTGTGGTTTTTCCTGCTCCGGATAACCCTGTGAGCCATATAACACATGATCTTTGCCTCAGAAATACTTCTTTTTCTGCTCGGCTAAGTATTCCGTTGAATACAGGGAAGATATTTTCGCGGGGAGATGGCATATCAGGGTTGCAGAGTTTGATGTGTTTGCCCGCAAAGATAATGGTTCTTTCAGAATAACGAAGGGGTGTCTGGCTAAATACGTCAAATGGTTCCGTGTTCCGTCCGTAGGATTATTTCATTCTGAAGATCATCGCCAAGATCGTTGAAATAGTCGGAATAACCTGCAACCCGCACAATGAGGTCGCGGTATTTTTCGGGGTGTTTCTGTGCATCGCGCAGGGTTTCGGCCGAAACCACATTGAATTGGATATGATGGCCATCCATCTTAAAATAGGAGCGGATGAGGGCCGTAATATTCCTGATGCTCTCTTCTCCCTTGAAAAAACCAGGAGAAAATTTCTGATTCAACAGTGTTCCCCCTGTACGGATGTGGTCGATCGTGGCAGCTGATTTAAGCACAGCGGTAGGCCCTTTGCGGTCAGCACCCTGAACGGGAGAAATCCCTTCCGACAGCGGCTCTTTGGCTTTCCTTCCATCGGGCAACGCTCCGGTCACACTGCCGAAATAAACATGGCATGTGGTAGGGAGCAGGTTGATGCGGTGACTTCCGCCAAGGGCATTGGGACGACCGTTTACATTGGCATAAAACATCTCAAAAACCGCCACGGCATGATCGTCGGCATAAGCCTCATCGTTGCCGTATTTTGGCGTGTTGCAGATAAGTTCGACCTGCAACTCTTCAAAATCCTGAAAATTTTCCGTCAGGGCTTTGAGCATGCCCTTCATGGAGATGTTCTTTTTGTCAAACACGTGATATTTCAGCGCAGTCAGCGAATCCGTTATGGTTCCAAGTCCGACTCCCTGGATGTAAGTAGTGTTATAGCGCGCCCCGCCGGCATTGTAATCGGTTCCGTTGGCAATGCAATCGTCGATGATCAGGGAAAGGAAGGGTACCGGAAGATGTTGCGCAAAGATTTGTGCGATGATGTTGTTCCCCTTGATCTTGATGTCGAGAAAATGTCGCAACTGCTTGTTGAACGCTGCCATTAGCTCGTCGAACGATTTGAATTCTTCAGGATTTCCGGTTGGCAGTCCGATCTGTTTCCCTGTACGTGGATCAAAACCATTAAAAAGGGTTATTTCCAATACTTTTGGAATGTTGAAATAGCCGCTGAGAATGTAGGCTTCGGTGCCAAAAGCTCCGGATTCCACGCATCCGCTTGCACCGCCGTTCCTGGCGTCGGTGATATCTTTCCCTTGTCGCACCAGTTCCCGGATGATGGCATCGGCATTGAAATAGGAGGGCTGGCCGAACCCGGTTTTTGTGATTTGCAACGTACGGTGGATCAAGCTGTCCGGATTCTTCCTGCTCACTTGTACCATGGAGCTGGGCTGCAGGAGCCGCATCTCTTCGATCACGTCAAGCAGGATAAAGGTAAGTTCGTTTACGGCATCCGAACCATCTGCCTTTACGCCACCCAGGTTGATCAGTGAGAAATCGGTGTAGGTATTGCTCTCCAGGGCTGTAACGCCAACTTTTGGCGGGGCAGGGTGGTTGTTGAATTTGATCCAGAAACTCTGCAGGATTTCAATGGCGCTCTCTTTGGTCAGTGTGCCCTGTTCAATCTCCTGTTTATAAAAAGGAAAAAGATGCTGATCAAGTCGTCCGGGGTTGAAGGAATCCCATGGATTCAGTTCGGTTATAACGCAGAGATGCACGAACCAGTAATACTGAAGGGCTTCATGAAAAGTACGGGGGGCATGGGCCGGAACGTGCCTGCAAATTGAAGCAAGTTCCAGGATTTCGCTACGTGTAGCGTTTGAGGCATCATCTGCAGCCGTTAATTTGCCGGCCATGTTCTCCAGTTTTTCCACATATCGTTCTGCATAGCGGATCACTGCATTGGCGGCAATCTCCATGCCCTTCAGCTCTTCATCCTTTGCAAGGCTGCTCGGATCCTTCTTCCAGTCGATGGAAGATCGCGCATCCCGGATATCGTTGATCAAATCAAGCATTCCTTTGCGGTAAATCTTATCCCCGGCAACAGTATGTCCCGGGCCACGTTGCTCCTGAAATTCAGTGAAAACACCCGCCTTGTAGGCATCCATCCAATCAGATGGTACCGAACTCATTACCCGGTCGCGGTTGCTTTTGCCGCTCCAGAATGGGATGATTGTTTCTTTGTAACGCTGTCTGGTGGCCGCATCGACCTTGAAAGAGACTTTTTTTCGCTTGTCCAGAATATCGAGATCATCCAGGGAATGAAGACAAATCTCCGGGAAAGTGGGACAGGCTTTGGGAGCAGGTCCGCGCTCTCCGACAATCAGTTCGCCACCGGTGTAGCACAATTCTTTATGTGAGAGGATGTGATCCAGTGTCATGGCGCGCATCACAGGCACCGAAACCTCACGGTCGATCCCGGTTTCATAAAACTGTGTTACCAGCAGGGCACGTTCGGCCGAGATGCGGTTAACTGCATTCAGACTACCTTCGCGTAGGAATTTGATACGATCTGTCATTTCAGTTTTTTTGGAGAAGCTGACCTTCATGCTGGTCCGGGATGCAAATTTAAGTAAAAGTGCGTTCATGACATAGCGGGGGCAGGGGGAGAGGTCATAAAATATTAAATTTTCTAATTCAGTTGTATCATCATATGTAACCTGTGCCATAGGCACAATAGACGGGTAGAAGTCGACCGTTTTAAACGCTATCACGTCCCGTACGGGACGAAATAATGCATCTATGCCCGTTTTTCTACCCATCTGAAATCCCCAACGGGATTTAAAAACAATTTTAAACAGTCTCTCAATAAACCATAAATAGATTACGGTTGCAGTAAGTTACTTTGTACAAAACACATAAGCTATATGAACCAGATCATCACCAGCCTTAAAAATGATTCCTGTCCTTACAAAAAAATCCGGAAATTCTCCGATGAGCCTGGAATCTATGCTTTATTTTTCACCGGAAAGGATTTTCCGTTAGCGGATTATAATCCTCAAAAAGATGAGATCATCTACATCGGGAAAACAGAAAGCAGCCAGGCAAACCGCGATGAAAAGACTCATTTTACTTCGGGAAAAACGGGAAGCTCCACGATCCGACGGTCATTGGGGGCATTGTTGAAAGATGAGTTGTCGTTAGTTCCAATTCCCAGAAATGACAAAGACTTTGATGCCGGAAGAAAATCGTTTTTTAAGTTTGATGAACCATCAGAAGACAAACTCACAAAATGGATGAAGGACAATCTGGCTCTTTCATTCTATGCGTATGAACAACCTCCCTCAGAAATCGATGTGCTGGAGACCGGATTGATTGCAGAAGCCAAGCCATTGTTGAATATAGATTCCAAAAATCCGGATAATCCCTATGCCCGGATAATAAAGGCCGCCCGAAAAGCTTGCGCTGATGAGGCCAATCAAATAATGGCACAAAAGGAGCCATCCAGGGAGACATCCAGGGAGACATCAATGGAGCCATCAATGGAGCCCGTCAAAACCAAAGTTGTGCCCTTCAGAACCGATTCTGTGAACGCGGATAAAAATGAACATAAGTACGAGGAGATATTCAAAACTGCCTTGCCGCTGATAGAGACTGCCATTGCCGAAGTTGCTATCCGGAAACTGAGTATTCAGCTATCCCAGGAAGATTTTAAAAAAGTTGGCAACCGACAATCTTATTCCTTCAACCTGGAGTTTTCTGACGGTATTGTTGTCAATGACATTGGAGGATCGGCTGTTGCAAGAGACCTGGCAAGGGTACTGGAACAAAGTGAAAATTTTAACAAAAATTTGAAAGATATGCATGTTAAGTTTAGGATGGATAAAGGTTTTGTACTTTGGATATCTCAACAATAGATGATTATGACAATGGCGCAACGAATTTACCCAGCAAATTGGATCCGGCCATAAAGAGATCAGGCAGGTTTGATTATAAAATCCCAATATTTCCTCCGGATGATATTGAACGACAGGCCATGTTCGGATTTTATATAAATAAAATCACGAAGAGGTGCGAAAACATGAGATAATACTTACGTCTACTGAATATGAAAGCATAGGGAAACAAAGCATTGAAAATCTATAAAGTTGTTTTTCGTGTCTTGGCGTTGCGGTGAAAAATGGCTTTTGAGACAACCTCTTCGATTCTCTTTATCAAGCCATTCATTTGCCTCAATAATAAGACTAATGTTTTGTCAATTGTAAATATATCAATACATTTGGTTTTTGCATCTCTAAAAATCAGCATTATGCATCCGGAAATGGAGAACCTTATTTCAATTGCGCTCAAAGATGGTAATATTACAAGTAAAGAAAGAGAAATTCTGTTTAGAAAAGCAGAAAAACTTGGTATTGACATTGATGAATTTGAAATGGAACTGGAGGGTCGTTTGGCTACTGAAGTAACAAATTCGAAAACTCCTTCGAAAACCATTAATAAGATTAAAATGTCGACATATTTGCGTGATTTAACTGAAAAACTTCAATCAGTTGATGAAGAAATAGCAAACCCGAAAATTAACATTTCGACAAGAATCGAAGGTACAATCAACAAAGCTATTGATACACTTGTTGAAAATAATCCCGTTCAATATGGTGTTGACGCTGTCAAAAGCATTTTTGGTGGAACAACCTCAAAAGAGAAAAAGGTTATTGAAAAAGAAAATAAAGAATTGCATCGGATTAATTTATTGATATCGAAAAAGGTGACAATTGTTTCTTCCTATCCGTTATCAAATGAATTAACAGATTTAATTGAGCTTGTCACATTATGTATTTCAAGTGCTCAGGGATTAGAAAATAAATATAGCAATAATTGGGTGTATCAAGGTGAGATTGACTTAATGTACACATGGAAAAACAAAGCGGAACAGGTTATTCTTAATTTGAAACTTAATTTCATGAGTGAGGATCTTAAAAGAAAAATTGAAGAATTGGAATTAAAATTAAATCCTCCAAAGAAAAAAAAATCGTTTTGGGATAAGTTTTCATTATAAAATGACTTTCCATCTCCAATTGCAGGACATGAAGTGATATTAAGTCGTTTGAAATAGTCGTAAATATTGATTTTCATAAAAAAATCGATCCAAACAGGGATGCCGAAAACTAACCAGAGTAGTCAGATAATCAAATCAAATAATTATGTCTAATTTTTTTTGTGAGTTTTGCGGAACAAAATCTTCCAGTGTATCAAGTTTGACCTCTGGAACTTGCAGTAGACATCCTAACGGATCAAACAAAGGACGTCATTTACCCGCCTTGTAGTTTAAGCATCCCTTTCAATTATTATTACGACACCCCCTTTCTCCTATTTTCACCCCCATCCATCAGTTGGAGGCTGGTTAACGAAGAGATCAGGGCCATTTCCGTTTTCAGGTTGTCGAGGTTGATCAGGTCAATATATTCGCTTTTTAATACGATGTTGGCCGCTTTTTTTACTTTCTTCCCGGTTATTTTCCTGCCTGCATGCTTTTTCAGCTGAACCGTGATCTCCCTGAATGTCGGCAGGTTTTCTGAATTCTCCTGCATGATTCTGACCAATGGTTTTTCGTGGTCCAGCACGACATTGTTCAGTCCAAAAACAGAGAAAGGTTCCAGCGTCGCATTATCAGCCTTTTTGGTATATGCTATTTTTGACGACCCATCAGTATGTATGCTGACTGCTCCATTGGCGATCTCCAGTTTGTGAACTTTCTTAAGTTTGACGGAACCATCTTCGGTGTGAACGGTTACGGTGTCCAGCATGGCATTCAACCAGGAATCCATAAATTCCTTGTCCCCTTTCAAATAGAAGAGCCGTTTGATGAATCCGATCGGGTAAAAAATGGGATCATAGAACCGGTCCTGGGTAATGAGGCGGAAGCGGAAGTTGGCATAGATGTCCCCTTTTTCATGCACAAATTTAACCGAAGAATCTTCGCTGACATTTTTAATAAATGTCAGGATGTGTTGTACAACTTCATCCCTATCGCTCACATCCCATGAGTCCTTGATGGTCACCAGCTCGTCACTGGATCCGGTTTCAATGTTGGTTTCCATGTAATCATACAGGAAATCCTGGTATTGATTTAAGGCACTTTTCCATTTCCGGATTGAGCTTATGGGCTTATTTAACTGCACCTCAATCTTGTCGGAAGACATGTGATCCAGCAGGTTTCTGATGATCGATGCCACGGCAGGTGAATTACCGTTTTTTACCCTGGGTTCAAGTTCGGTAAACAGGTTGCTTTCCTGCGATGTTTCCTCATTGATCAGTATAATGGTCTTGTCAACAGCAGCCACGTAACTGCAATATGATTTTGCTGAAAGATCAGGGAATTTCCCAATCCGTACAAGCCAATTCATGAATTCGTCGCGTAATAGAAATGTGTTTTTCATTTTTTAAATTAT